>JBNMOV010000347.1:0-5384 GCA_051275765.1 Maribacter sp.
TTTTTTAATTCGCTTTCACCCTAGTGTTGAACATGACTTTGTTCAACAGGGGCATCATGTTGGGTCGTGCCGACCACACGAAGCCTTAATTATTGTGTGTAGTTTTTGATTATATGTATTTGCAAGTTAATAACTTGAATCTGCCGACTCGTTTCGATAGTAGTATAATTTTAAGACTATAATTAGAGTAAATTATAGTCTTAATTTAATTCCAGTTGATAAACCAGAATATAGTGTTCTCCTGTCGCCACCTTTTGTCATAAGCTGAATTCTAAAATTAGGATATATGAAAAATATTATTTTTTCAGAGATTGCCTTATTCCATATTACTCCGATTTCGCTTACTATATTAAAATCGAAGCCTTTAGCTGCATTATTTCTTTTCGAAATTACAGAACCTTCATTATTTATAAAAATAGTACTGGTTTTATGCCAGAAACCAAATGAAGGAGAAATTCCTCCAGCTATTGCAAATCTATTATTCTTGTTCTTCCCAAGATAATAGTTAAGCCTTAAAGGGATTTCCATAAATGAATACCTATCTTTAATATACAATCGGTGAAAAGAATCAGGAGCATTAGGAAATGTTGAATATACAGAGGAACTTACTTTATTTGAATTGTGACCCCAATTAGAGTATTTCACTCCTGCTTGAATTCCAATTTTACTATTCATAGAATATTCGATAATGAAATCAAATTCATATCCTAGGTTTGGATTGCTGTGAGAGTAAAGGGAAGGAGTTGTAGGATTATGATTTCGTGTATAAAAGAGATTTGAAATTCCAGTACTTATACTTCCTCCTAGAAGTAAATTAGACTCTTGAGCCAATGCATTATTAGTTGATAATATTACAATTAAATTTATTACTATTATGTTCAATACTTTTTTCATATTATGTTTAAGTTAATAACGTTAGCTATAATTTATTAGTCGTGTTTATAATTTTTGGTAATTTTTTTTGTAGCGTTTAGTATTTAAAAATAAGCATTATTTTTAATTGAATTACAATTTTTCTGTAACGACATGTCAAGGCAACAGCTAAATTACACACAACGTACGAATATCCACTATATACTTTACCTACAATATCCATACGAAAAGCACCAGTGTTTTTTATGTATTTTATATCCGGAGTATATTCCCCATCTAAGCCTAATTAAAATCGGATGTAATCATTATTTACTCCAGTCACATATAATTCCAAGGATTTGAGCGATTACGTCATTAAAAATACTCGCCATAGCTACGGCTATGTCTGCGTTTTTCGCCTAGTACTCACACAAATCCGTAAGCAAATCCAATGCGATTTTATAAACTCAAATTGGTATTACATAAGTTGTTACCCAAATCGGAATATCAAAGTTTAAAAATCCTGATTTCAGTAAATAAGACAGTCCAAATAGAATAAAACCAAGTCCAACAATTGGATTATCAATTTTTTTAGGATTCAAAACTCTTTCTCCATTTTCTCTTGTAGGTAATGCTTTTTAAAACCCCATTTTCCATCAAAAAACATATTAAAATGGATGAGTCCAAGAATCACAAAAATGACAAATAATAATACAGAAAGAGCTGAAGTTATACTTTGGCTAATTCAAAAGATTATTCAAATTATCTTCAATTGATTGAAGAAGGTGTAATATCAATTAATAATCTAACACCTCTTTTATCTTCACAGCTATCTTTTCTATAGAAGGCAAATACTCCTGTTCCAAGATCGTATTCAATGAAATAGCCGGTACATCTGCTGCACCAACAACCATTACAGGAGCATCTAATGATTGGAAACAAGCTTCCTGTATCTTTCCCGCAAGGCTAGTAGCAAAAGTATTATTCACAGGTTCTTCTGTGATAACTAGGCACTTGGAGTGCCTTTTAGTCGCTTCAAAAATCGCATCTGTATCCAAAGGATTCAAGGTTCTTAAATCTAGGATTTCTATTCTACCTTTAAATTGTTTAGCTGCATTCAATGCCCAATGCACACCCATTCCGTAAGCGATAGCGACCATCGTTTCGCCATTCTCTATTTTTTCTGAGTCTGCTTCTAGTACGCATTTTGCCTTTCCAAAAGGAATCGCATAATCCTCATCTGGCATTACACTTTTCGCTGCATCTGTTCCTTTTACTTTAGACCAATACAAGCCTTTGTGTTCGAAGATAACGACTGGATTAGGATCATAATAAGCTGATTTCATTAAGCCTTTCAAATCTGCACCATTACTAGGATAAGCGATTTTTACCCCTCTGATATTCGCTACTACAGATTCTACACTGGATGAATGATAAGGACCTCCAGAGCCATATGCTCCAATTGGCACTCGCAAAATCATGCTTACTGGCCATTTCCCATTAGATAAATAATAAGAACGACTCACTTCTGTAAACAACTGATTCAAGCCAGGCCAGATATAATCTGCAAATTGTACTTCTACGATTGGACGCAAACCAACTGCTGCCATTCCTACTGTAGAACCTACAATAAATGCTTCTTGAATAGGCGTATTGAATACTCTATCATCTCCAAATTTCTGAGCCAAAGTAGCTGCTTCCCGAAATACACCTCCTAATCTTCCACCTACATCTTGTCCATATAGTAAGCATTCCTTATGCTTTCGCATCAATTCTTCTACTGCAAATAAAGCACAATCCACCATCACGACTTCACTCTCTCCTTCTGGCGTACGAATGCCTCTTTCTTCCTTTATAGGCGTAGGAGCATAGTCATATAAATAAATATCTTCTGGCTTTGGATCTTCTGCTGCCTTGGCACGTTGGTAATCACTTTCTACTTCTTTTCTTACTTCATCCTCTATAATCGCCAGCTCGTTTTCCTTTACGCCATTTTCCAACAATTCGTTCCTCAACAATGGATAAGGATCTCTCGTTTCATGTTCTTCCAAATCATCTCTATACCATTCTTTTCGTACACCAGAAGTATGATGATTCAATAAAGGAACATCTGCATGTACCAAAAATGGTCGTCGTTCTGTACGAATCGTATCGACGACTTCCTTTAGTGTAGAATAGCATTCCATGAAATCAGAACCATTGATTGTTCTGGCTTCTATGCCATGAAAACCTTTGACATATTCAAAGGCATTTTGAGCACGAGTTTCTGCTGCACTAGCAGAAATATCCCAGCCATTATCTTGTATTAGGAATAAAATTGGGAATTGCTTCAAAGCGGCCATTTGGAAAGCTTCAGCTATTTCACCTTCTGTTACAGCTGCATCTCCTAGCGAACAAATCACGAACGGAGCATCTGCAAAATCTTCGCCTATACCCATTTTTTCCTTGTATTGCAATCCCATCGCTGCACCTGTAGCAGGAATGGCTTGCATTCCTGTGGCAGAAGATTGATGTGGAATTTTGGGTTTATCATCATCCTTTAGACTAGGATGGCAATAATAAGTTCTTCCTCCTGAAAATGGATCGTCTTTCTTTGCCATGAGCTGTAGCATGAGATCGTAAGGCGTCATCCCGATGCCTAATAGCATAGCATCATCTCTGTAATAAGGATAGGCATAATCTTGTGGCAATAATTGCATGGCTGCTGCCAACTGTATCGCTTCATGCCCCCTAGAAGTGGCATGGACATATTTGGATACGAATTTGAAATTTTCCTCGTAGATTTCTGTCATCGTCTTAGCAGTACACATCAGACGGAATGCTTTCAATAAGGTTTCCTTTTCGATTTCGTATTTGGTCAGCAACATAGACTAGATTTAGAACTTGAACACTAACGGTTGTTAGTTTGTTGCAAATTTACAAAAAACGGAGGATAGATTTTGTTTTATTTTTTAATGGAATAGTATGCTATGCTTGTTATGCATTAGCTATTAAAAATTAAAATTAGTCGTAGCATTCTACTACGACTAACAACGTTTGGCATAGAATTTTTCTCCATGTCGTTCACTTAAGAAATTATATGGCAAACTATTAATTTTTGTTTTTCTATATTTTCGCTTGATATTCTTCATTCCACTAGTGGGACTGACTCATAAATTTCGATACACCCAAGGTTTGCCCTTATCAGCTTCTGTGTCCTTGCAAAAACGACTCATTACGCTACGGCCTAATAAAAATATTTTTTAAGTTTCAAAAATTGTTTTTCAAAAAGGTGGTAAGAAATAATGCTGATCGCAATAGTACAAATTATTGACAACAGTAAAAACATCCCCCAATTCATCTGAAAAGGAAGCATTTCCCGTGTACGTATTAATAAATTAATCACTATTGGATGAAATAAATATAATCCGTAGGTAAGCATGCCTAGTTTGCTAATCCAATATCCATCGCTGATATGAAGTGAGTTTTTTTCACATAAGGTAAATGTGATTATCATAGAAAACGATACTCCATATATTAAGGGGTAAATATAAGTCAGCCATTCCATTTCTAAATTAGGAATTATAAATATTAAACTAGCCGCAAAAAAGGTTAATAAGTATTTTATCCTAAGTGATAATGTCTCAATTTTATGAAGTAATTCGGATTTGAACATCAATATATATGCAGGGATAGCACCAAAAGCAAAATAATCAATATTCGTAAATAAATCTATCGTTTCTATTCCTATATATCCGTAAAGTATTCTACAGATATTTGCTAGTAATATGGAAAACATGATTAGATGAGGTACTTTTTTTATTGATAAAAAGGAAATAGCTACTCCCCATATTATATAAAAATGTTCTTCAATACATAAAGACCACATTACTCTCAATGGGGATACGTTTGGAAAACTATCCGTTATCATCATTTTATAATTTTCAAGAAATAGTATGGACATTAACCAGTTGGGTTCATACCCTTCGTTTGAAGAAGATAAATGAAAGAGTTTTAATATAAATGGCGTTAAAAATGCAAATAATATCATGGCATAAAACAATGGCCAAATTCTTAAAATTCTTCTCATAAAGAATTTTTTTAAAGAAATCTTACCTAAATTAAGCTTTTCATGAAGCAAAATATAAGTAATCAGAAAGCCACTTAAAACGAAAAAGAAGGTTACTCCAATACCACCACTTTTTGTAAAATACGATATAAGTGGAGAATTAGAACCTGGAAGATGATGTATAAAAACAAGAAAAAATGAGAAAAACCTTAAGGCATCAAACGTATGAAAATGCTTCCTAGTTTTAGTCATTTTTTTGGTTTTTTATTAATGTTTGCCAAAGTTAGACTATCAATCCTTCCTTTCATCCAAAAATACTAAAATTATATCCAAGACCAAATAAAAAATATTCATGGCCTATCTCTCTGATTAATTTATCATTTACGAAGGGGTGAAGAAATAAATAAGTGTCTACTCTATTCCATCGCCATTCCCTTTTTTATGATTGATCATACATCGCTGCCATTGAGTGTAGGAATTTTGA
>JBNMOV010000348.1:0-5368 GCA_051275765.1 Maribacter sp.
CTTCTTTTGAAATTTGGACATCGTTATTTTTCTCCACCGTAGCTAAGGCTACGCTGTCAAAAAATGCCTCGCCATATTCCAAAACAATCTCATCAAAATATTAAACAACTTACTTTACAGTGTACTAAGCCTTGCCATGCCTAAAAATAGTATTTCAAATAATCATAGAAACTATTTGAGTAACATCAGTTGTTTTGTGCGAGTTGCTTTTATTTACAATGGCAATACTCCACCATTAGCATGTAATGTAATACCGCTTATAAAACCAGCTTCTTTGGATGCTAAGAATAGATAGCTGTATCCCATATCTTGAGGTGTACCAATTCTTTTTACCGGAATCATAGCGATTCCTGCTTGGATGACTTCATCCGGCATACTCTTGGTCATTTCTGTTTCTATGAAGCCCGGTGCGACAGCATTGGCTGTAATACCATACTTACCTACTTCTCTTGCTAGTGATCTGGTAAAACCACTGATGGCTGCTTTGGATGCTGCATAATTAGTTTGTCCAAATGCTCCGTTTACTGAATTGATAGAAGATGCGGATACGATACGTCCATACCCTCCTTTAATCATGTGTGGAAGGACAGCTTTAGTGACTACGAAAAGGCTGTTTACATTGACATCTATAACCATATTCCATTCTTGTTCTGTCATTTTCATAAAGGAACGATCTCGTATGACTCCTGCATTATTGATAAGAATATCCAGTCTTTCTTCTTTATCAATAATAGCTTTTACTGCTGTCTCTACTGACTCCTTAGATGTGATATTCACTTTTTGGAAATAGATTTTGTGTCCTTGGCTTGCAATTTTTTCTACAGTTGCACTTCCTTCATCCAAGACATCCCACATATATACTGTAGCTCCTGCTTTGCAGAATACTTCGCATATTCCTTCTCCTATTCCTCTAGCTCCTCCTGTGATGATGGCAACTTGATTATCTAATCTGAACATATTTTAGTAATTAATGATTCGCTGCTAATGCAGTCGTGATTAATGATTAGTATGCTATGCTGTTGGGTTCTTTTGGTAGTTGTAATTTCTATCTTGATATTAAAGACTGAAACCACGCTTTAGTTTAATTTTTTGGACTAAAACCAGCACTTTAATAAAGGGAATAGGAAAAACACAACCTACTCCCTAAAGCAAATACTGGTTCATCTCCATATATTACGGGAAACATATATTAAAAAACTCGATCATTGCTCTCAGCTTAAAACTATCAAAGTTTAAAAATCCGAAAGCCCTGCGTTTGATGAGCTTCAATTTGTTATTGGTTTCTTCGAGTTTTCCTATTGAAAATCGTCCCTCAAAATAATTGAGAATGACATGTTTCCATTTGTTGTAGAACTTTACGAATTTAAAAAAGTAACGGATTCTTAGTTGCCCAACCCCTTGTATCCATTCCTCAATCAATCCTTCTGCCTCTTCCCTACTAATCGGACAATTGAAGATGTCCCGAAGGGTATTTCTGGCATCCCAAGTCAATCTCAACAAATGGAATTCTTCTTTTTGAAATACCGCATCAAGTCTTTCCTTATCCTTCACCCTCAGCGATTCCTCATTCTTTAGTACTGCTCATTTGAGGTTTTTTAGCAGTTCTTCCTCAGGGAAGAATCTGCGGAAAAATTTTCTCGCATGCTCTATTCCATTTTGGCATTTTCCGAAAAAATGGAAGCGATCAGCAACGATCAATGCATTGGTAAATAGTTCCTTAGCACAACTCAGGTAAGCCTGCCACATATCCGAACAGAATACCTTAATTCCTTTACAAAAAGCATCGTCTTTCTTCCTGAAGTAATTGATTAGGAACTCCTTATCCCATTTTTCTAGTAAATATAATATCACCCCTGAAAGCAAATCCAATACCACTACCACATAATTACCATATCCTTTTCTAAGAGCAATTTTATTCAAGGCAATATGTGTTACTATATCCCAATCCTTGCGAGCAGAAACTTCGGCGGATCCATAACTGCGGAACACCTTTTTAACCGTTTTCCAATCCAACGACTATTTTTACTCACATAGCTCAGTTCAGCACCCTTACTCCGAAAGTACAAATCCTCTTCATACCGTATCGTCAGTTTTTTATGAGGACGAACAAATCCGAAAGGCTCATTGAAATAATTCCCACAATCACACTCGAACTGGCGAATCTCAACTTCTAGTACCATCTTTTTGCCACTTATCGGCAAGTCTCTTACCTTCCGGCTTTTATAGCTTTTCACTTTGTTGCACTTATTGCCGCATTCAGTACATATCTACTCTGATAAAATACTTCTCTCCGACAATTCATAGCCCCTCTTTGTTTCTGCTACCTCTGTAACACTCAATTCCTTTATCCCTAGTATGTTCGTAAAAATGATTGCTCGTTTCATCGTTACAAGTAACGGAGATTAGCAATATATGTTAAATATTCTTTTATCATATATGCTTTCCGTAAAATATGGAGATGAACCTAAATACTCTCATATTATCTTAACTTGCTTGGTAACCTCCATCTACATAAAGGCTATGTCCATTGATATAACTGGACTTGTCGCTTAATAACCACACTATGGCGTCAGCTACTTCATTAGGTTGCCCCATTCTTTTCAAGGGAACTCTAATTTGATTGTGATAATAGATGATTTCTTTGGGTAAATCTTTAGTTAGGGCTGTTTCTATAAGGCTGGGACAAACTGCATTCACTCTGATGTTTGCTGGACCATATTCCATAGCTGCTGTTTTAGTCAAGCCAATGACTGCGTGCTTCGTAGCACAATAAGGACCTCCGCCAGGAATGCCATTCAGTCCTGCTAAGGAAGCTAAATTGACAATGTTTCCTCCTCCTTTTTTTAGCATACAATTTATTTGTGCTTGCATACAAAAGAAAAGTCCGGTAAGATTAATATTAACTGTTCTGTTCCAATCTTCTAAAGTTACTTCGTGGATAGGGGCGATATTATTGCTAATTCCTGCATTATTAACCGCTAAATCAATTTTACCTTCTTCTGCAAAAACTTGCATGATCACTCCTTCGATTTGCTTGACATCGCCAACATCTAATTGGACAAATCTGGCTTGACCGCCATTTTTGACAATCTCTTCCACTGTTTCATTACCTTTTGTCTCATTGATATCTGACACAATTACGTTAGCACCTTGAGCAGACATAGACAAGGCGGTAGCCTTGCCTATGCCTGCTGCGGCACCTGTAATGAATACTACTTTATTTTCAAATAAAGTCATATTATTTCGTCTTTGGTTTTGGTTTGAAAGTATATCTAACTGTAGCTAGAATTCTTGTTCCTATTTCTGGCATACCAGGGAATGTTCTATATCTTTTATTAAAGATATTATCTACTGCTACGTTCAAAAATATTCCTTGCTTCAATTTATAACCAACATTAGCATCTACTAAGAATCTAGATTCAACTGTACCATCATAGAAACCTAAAGTAGAATTGAACTCGCTATTATAAGCCATATTCAAACCACCTAAGACTCCTTGCTTTCCACTTTGTTCGTATGAAGCACCTAAACGTAATTTATGCTGTGCGAAATTCAAGTCATATCTATTGGTAGAACCTTCTTCTTCTCCGATATCAGAACCTGTAAAAGAGTTCTTATTGACCCAAGAATAATTAGCAAAAGTCTTAATTTCCTTAGTTGCTTGGTATCCTAGAGATAAGTCCATTCCATAGTAAGTTACTTTACCAAAATTTCTATAACCAAAAGCAAGATGAGGTAAGCCACTATCAATAGCATCTCCTTCTCCAGGAACTTGATCAGTTTCAACAATACCAAGTGGATTAGATGTAATTGCATCTGCAGTTCCTTGGTATGCACCACCAACTTGAGCTGCCAATTCAGGTCCAACTATCCCTGTCAAAAGGTTAGTAACTGCTGCATTTAAATCTGAACCCAATGTAGGCAATACTACAAGTGGACTAATTTGTCTCAATCCCGTAAAGTTCTTTCTTTTGATTTGATAAAGGTCTACCCCTACAGTCAGTTTGTTAGCGAAAACACCAGTAAAACCTAATTCTAATGTATTGTCTTCTCTTAGCTTAGAGACTGTAGTATTTTCTATGTTCATTAGATTTCCATCTAAATCTATAGGTATTCCCATTACTTCTCCTCCTGTAGCAGCAATTGCAGCAATAGTATTCGGATCAGTCAATGTAGGTAAGAATGGAGCTAATGCTACCAAGTCTGGATTTCCTGCAGCTATTTGTCCTGCGATCGCCCCTGTGATAAATGCGTAAGCAGTTCCTATATCCATATTCAAACCTGATGTTTCTCCTAAACCTGGAACCAACCAAGTGGTAGTAAGATCGTTAAATGTCTGTGCATTCTTATTTCCATATAACCAAATGTCAAATGCTCCAGCATTAGCTAATGGAAAATCAATATTCAATTCTAGGTTGGAATTGGGAGCATAGGCACGATTATATGATGCTCTTATTGTCATGTTTTCTTTGACCTTATATACTAATGCAGCTCTAGGAGAAAATGCATTTTCATCAATAGCATTGAATACATCATATCTTCCTGCCAATACTAAATCTAGTTTATTCTTAACTAATTCTGTCTTCGTTTGAAGGTATCCTCCATAGATATTGAAGTCGTCGTCTTGTTCGTTTCTTCCAAATGTTCTCGTTCCTGTATCAAAAGTTGCCTTTCTTAAATCTGTTCCTATAACAAAATTGGTTCTGATAGGATTGATATCAAAGTTATGTTGTAATTGAACTTCAAGTTGAGCTCTATCAATTACACTGATATTACCACTTCTAAATAAGTATCCTTTTTTGGAAACATCATTTGGAGAAACATTGGCATTGTAATAAACCTGTGCAAATAAATTACCATATTTACCAAAATCATACTGCGTTCTGAATTGAGCGAAATAATCATTGGCAGCTTGGTATCCTTCTCCTTGTGCATTCCAGAATAATCCTTCAGAATACGTGAATCCACCAGAACCTACAAATGAAAGGTTGTCATTAGGTCTGTAGTATAAGGTAAGATTGGTACCATAAGCAAAACCTCTATTGGTTAATTGACCGCCAGTATATCTTACTGTATCGCCATTCACTGGATCAACGATTGCATCTTGGAATGTGGACATTGTAGCAGCGTCTGTAGAATCTGCTGGATCTAGTTCCCATTCGCCATTAGTCATGTACATCGCATTGACCTTATATCCGAATTTATAATTATCTGTATGACCAGCATATCTTGCAGAAATCCTTAAGGTATTTAAATTACCTCCAGATACTTCTATTGTTCCACCAGGATATTTGAATGGATTTTTAGTAATAAAGTGAGCAACACCTGCTGTTACGCCTGGTCCCCATAAAGCAGAACCTGGTCCTCT
>JBNMOV010000349.1:0-5364 GCA_051275765.1 Maribacter sp.
GATGTCTTGCAGGAATCCATGATCAAGATTTTCAGATATATCCACAAATACAAACCAATTGGTTCTTTTCAAGCATGGATGCGACGCATTTGTATCAATACTGCCTTGCAGTCATTGGATAAGAGTTGTTTCAAAAGAGAAATATCAGGTTTAGATGAATTAATAGCACAGCCATTTTCTATGCCAGATGTCTATTCGTACTTAGGTACGGAAGAATTGATGGTCATCATAGAACAGTTACCGGATGGATTTAAGCAAGTATTCAATCTTGTAGTAATAGAAGGTTTCAGTCACAGGGAAGTGTCAGAAGTCATGGGTATTACAGAGAGTACCTCTCGTTCACAATTAGTACGGGCGAGAAATTTCTTAAAAAAAATGTTAGTCAAAAGAGATAGGATAAGAGTATGAACAGATTTGAGGATCATATAAAAAGAAAAATTAAAAACCATTCGTCGCCATTAGATACGGATGCACTTTGGAATAGTATCTCTGGTGATATTCCAAAGGAAGAGGATCGAAAAAAAAGAGGTGTCTTTTTCTTATTTCTCTTTGGTTTAGGAATTATAGGAGGAATGACTTTTATTTATTCCAATCCTGCTTCTCAGAACGAGTTGGCAAATTATTTTTACAGCAATCTCAATACTCCATTAATAGCTGAAGATATCTATTATGAAAATAATATGGATTTTCAACACAATGATATGATGCCACCTATGTTTGGTCATCATATATCTGATAATAATGATGTAGAACGTAAATTAGTTGCTTCTAAACATATCAAGTCCGTACAACCTTCTTTTATTAATACCGTAATATTTTCAACTCTATTCTTAAATAAGAAAAAAGAAGAGAAGATAGATCATACAACTATTTTTGCTTTGCAAAATAGTCTTATTCAATCAAAAATAGAAGAAGAACTCTCCATAGCATTAAAAGAAATAACAGCTATTAAGTCTCATGAATCGTTGGCGTCAGTTGATTTATTGGATGCTGAAGTATTGGCGATGAATGATGAAGAGATTGAAAATATCTCCATTGACAAATATGAAGAAGAAGAAATAGAAAAAGAGAAGAAAAAAGTCAAAATGGCGATTGGTTTCACTACAGGTTATTCATCCTCCACATCAATTTTTTCTACTGATTTAGCTAAGTATAACTATTATGCAAGAAGTAGAAGCAATCGTGAAGAACAAAAAGGAATGATGACGATTAGTGGCGATTTTGTTTTATCTTTTCATAATAACATGCGATTTAGAACTGGTCTAGAGTATACCAGAATAGCTGAATTATTTAGCTCTTACAGCAGTCAAGATAATGTAAGTGATCCTAGTAATAGACCAGAAGAATCTACTAATAATTCTTCTACTGACTATAATCTTAATAGCAATGAAGGAAATGACAGTAATGTTAATACTCCATCCTCATCTGGTAATGCTAGACAATTAGAATTCCAATCAACGAATCAGCATCATTTTATAGATATCCCCTTAATAGCGGGTTATGAAATTGGAAAGAGGAAATTATCATTATTGGTAGAAACAGGCTTAAGTCTTAGCATCAGAGCTGCTTCAAAAGGTAATATTCTTTTATTAGATGGCAGTTATACCAATTTGAAAAATACAGCACCTGTATTCAATAGGAACATCAATATAACTAGCTATACAGGTTTATCCCTTAACTACGATTTAAATAATCGTACACAGTTGAAATTAGGTGGGCACTTCAAGTATAATCCATTTTCTATCACTAGAAAAGATTATCCTATCAAGCAAAAATATCGTTCTACAGGAATTCATATCGGGATATTGCATCAGCTTTAAGGAGTATTTCATACATTTGTATCGAAGCATTCCTTATATCTCATGTCGCATCAGAAAATCATAGAATCCATTCGAAAAAAAGATTACAAGCCTGTGTATTTTTTACACGGGACAGAACCTTTTTTTATAGATGAGCTCACCAAGGTTTTTGAAGAAGAAATATTAAGTGAAGCTGAAAAGTCTTTCAATTTTACTGTTTTCTATGGCAAAGATTCCAACTACAGACAAATAAGGGATACCGCTTTACGATTCCCTATGATGGCTTCCCACCAAGTAGTCATTATCAAGGAAGCTCAGGAAATGAAAAGCCTTAATGAATTGAAAGCCTATATAGAAAGGGCTGCTCCTACCACTATTTTGCTCATTTGCCATAAGTATAAGAAATATGATATGCGTTCTGCTTTTGGCAAGGCATTGAAAAAAAGTAAGGCAGAAATATTCGAATCCAAGAAATTTTATGATAATCAAATTCCTCAATGGACGAGGGATTATCTTTCTTCGCAAGGCTATGAAATTAAGTCGGCTGCTTTGGATATGATGACGGAGCATTTAGGATCGGATCTTTCCAAAATCGCTAATGAAGTAAAGAAACTTTCTATCAATGTTCCAAAAGGAACTAAGCTGACGACGAAGCACATTCAGGATAATGTAGGCATTAGCAAGGATTTCAATGTTTTTGAATTACAAGAAGCGATAGGTATAAAAGATGCGTTGAAGACTCATCGTATCGTGAATCATTTTGCTAAGAATACGAAGAAGTATCCTTTAATGATGACCCTGGCTTCTCTATATGGTTTCTTTTCCAAACTTTATATCGCTTCTTCTCATGCTCGTTCTACTGATTTGGATATGGCTAAAGCTTTAGGGATTACTTTCAGAGATCCTAAGAAGGCTCAATATGCTGCTAAATTTAGGGTAGAAAAATTTAGAAAGTCTATTAAACATTATTCTAAATCACAGATAGAAGGTGTATTCTCCGTACTGAAAGAATACGATCTCAAATATAAGGGTGTGGATAATACAGGTACGCCAGAAGGGGAATTACTGAAAGAAATGGTGGTAAAAATTTTTCATGCTTAAAAAGCTTTTTAGGATTTGACTTACTCTCCCATTAAGTCACTCCATTCTAAAGTAGTCATCGTGTAACTACATATAGTCGTGTAATAAGTGCCTTCTTTACCATAAAAATCATCTTCATAATTATAGTAGCCAAATATGATGTATTCTTCTCCTCTCTCGAATAAGTAACCACAGAGATAATCATCTTTAGGTGTATAAATTTCTTCCTTTGAATCGCTTGTCTGAATAGTTACTTTTAGTAAATCACCATTTTCCGTGATATCCATAATTTTGCCTTCCCATACTACATCCACATCGAATTCATCTAAGTATTCTTCTTCGCAATCACATGCTAAACTCATAAAAATAGCAATTGACAGACCTATTATGAATATAATTTTGTTCATATTTTTCAATATAAGTATTTTGATACTAGAAATAAGTGTAAGTTTAAGTATATACTATTTATCTATCTATTTTGACAAACTCGTATCATGAAATATTCTAATCTACTATTCATATCTATTTCATTCATCATAGTAACAACTATCTTTTCCTGTGATGCGAGCAAACGAATAAAGCTACTCGATAGTACTACTCAAGTGGACGATGTCAAAGCATTTCAAGATAAGATAAACGGAGAATATAAATCTGAAGAGTCGCCTTTGGACGAAGAAGATAAGGCGGATTTTGAGGGTTTGAATTTCTTTCCTACAGATGCCAAATACCAAGTATTAGCTGATTTTGTACGAACGCCAGAAGAGAAGCCTTTTGCTATGAAAACTTCTACGGACAGAACGCCCATTTATATCAAATATGGCGAAGCTACTTTTCGACTTCAAAACGACACCATCACTCTCAGTCTATATAGAAATCCTAAATTATCAAGAATAGAAGCGTATAAATATTACTTGTTTCTTCCTTTCACTGACTTAACGAATGGAAATACAAGCTATGGAGGAGGAAGATATATCGACCTTTTGATTCCTAAAGGAAATAAAATTATCATCGATTTTAATAAATCATATAACCCTTATTGTTGTTATAGTGATAAATTTTCTTGTCCAGTACCTCCAAAGGAAAATTTTATGGATTTGGAAATTCAAGCAGGAGTTAGGACAATTAGTGAATAACGTAGAAGCGAAATATTTTGCGTTTTGCCAAACAAAATCCCCGACATTAAATTATAAATTCAATATTTTAATTCATCCAATACATCTGCATATAAATCATTAAAATATTTTTCTACTCTAGGCGTAAAATGTTCTTTCCATTGTCCAGAGGTAGGATTACGGATATGTCCATATTTTTTGGATCTGTTTTTAGCTGTATATCGTTTAGCTAATGCTACACCCATTTTTCTTTCCCAAGTAGGAACTTCATAAAACCTGAATAATTCATCAAAGGTTTTTTCTTCATTCCCTACGATATTTTCATATCTGAAAATTTTGATGCGTTCATCTTTTTTCCATTTCCGGATGGATTCAAAATGATGCTTCCTAAATTGGATTTCAGCTATCAATCCATTTTCTACAGATAGGCTTTGGAGATATTCGGAATAATTGATTCCAGTAGGCATATTTTCTGGAACATGACCACTGATAGGCGACCAATATTTAGCTGTAGGTGTTTTGTGCCTGAACCAAGGTTCTGCTCCTCTTTTATGATAAAAATAACCAGATACTACCAAATCTCTTGGATCTCGAATAAAACGGGAAATTCGAAAATTTTCTGGCAAATAGTCCAAATCTATAGCAAAGCCGTTAGTAGAGCTTACTCTTTGCCTGTGGAAATTATTATAAAATTGTCCTTCTATAGCTTCGAAGTGTTCATGCCCTGGCCTTCGGGGATGAATTTTATTATACAACAAGTGCATAACCCTGATGTAGTACATCGTTAGGTTCTTATGAAAAGAAGCATGGATAAGGTGTAATTCATTTGGCATTTAAACGTATCTTTCTTTAGTACGTAAAGTAGGTAAATATTTGTACTTTTAAACAATAATCAATAAAACTAACATATGGACTTCAAACAATTCGTCAATGGTAATAGAATTTTACACCTTGCACTCATCATGGGAGTTTGCGTCATTACGCTGATCTTGTATTTCATGAATAAGGATACCTTGAATAACCCTAGTGAAAACCCTTTACCTTTTAATGAAAATTTCTTGATTATACTCGCTGCTATTCCTTGGATTGGCAGTCGACTTTCCTATAGGCTAGGTATAACTAAAGCTATAGCAGAAAATAGTTTGAGTGGTAAATTGATGAGCTATCGAACAACATTGATTCGTTCTTGTGCTATAGCAGAAGGACCTACTTTGCTGTTCATTGTTCTCTATTTCTCTTTTACGCCTGCTACTACTTTATTATTTGCTATTGGTTTTGGCGTGATTTCGCTATTGGCTATGCGTCCTTCAGGGGATAGGATTATTAGAGAATTGCAACTGACTGCTGACGAAAAGAAGGAAATAGATGGATTG
>JBNMOV010000350.1:0-5363 GCA_051275765.1 Maribacter sp.
TGTAATCATAGCACTATCCTAATCAACTAGTTAACCAATTAACTCAATCAACTATCCCTACTCCTTTCTAGGAATTTGCCGTTTTTCAGTCTTAATAATTTTTTTATTCTTAACTCGTTCTTTATTGCGATTTGCCTTTAGGGTAGTCACTAATTCCTTTACCCCTAATTCTTTCTTATTCAAACTTCTATGAAAAGTACGAATAATAAAAATTGCCTGATCTTCTGGATGCGAAACGCCTACTTTGGTTTTTAACCAATGGGATAATCTAGAACCTCCGTGAAAACCCCAGTTGACAATCATCCATCTTCCTAAGGAAAAATACAATTTTTTAGCTACTATATCTTCTTCAGCTCCTTGGAAACTAGCGATCGAACTTTTATCCGAAAGTCGCTTAATTTCTATAAAGGCATCCGTCAAGTCCTTAGGAATATATACCTCATTTAGGTATTCCTTTTTTACTCTCCTTTTGTATTCTTTTTCGTATTGTTTAGCAGATTCTGGTACTTGGGCATACATATCCGCCCATCCAATCGTTACTAGTAATAATGCAAGTATTAATCTCATTTTCAAACAGTATTTTATTTTGCAAGTATAACCACAAAAATGGTTTAATATTACAAATGAATCGTTAAAGTTTCTGTAAGTTCGTCTTACCTTAGATCTATATTAGATATATTAAGGCAACCTTCCTAATGATAACGCCTCTCCTTAATAAAGTTACAGTCAATTAAATCTTTAGTATGAAATTTTGGTTATTGGTGTCTATTGCCTTTTTACTTAGTATAGAGCTTACTGCTCAAGATAATAGTTTAGAAAAACGCCCTATCGAATTATCTTTTGAATATCAAATGTATCCTGCCGGAATGATGCCAGGTGTCAAAATGGAGATAGGTGTAGGAAAATATTACAAGCACTCCATGAATGTTCGTATTGCCTATAATAGAGCAAAAAGGCATGGCTGGGGAGAGCATGGAGATGAGCGTGGTGGTGGACTAGGTGCTAGTATTGGCTATCGTTTTTATATCATTAGACCTATGAAGGGTTTATATGCTGGAGTTAGGAGTGATTTTTGGAATATGAAAATCAATTATAGGGATATAGGCGAAGATATGTCCTATGGAACAGCAGATGATTCTGATTTTGGTAGCACTAAAATATTTATCCTTCAACCTACGGTAGAAATCGGTTATAAATTCCTTATTCCTGTAGGAGAAAAGACTACGTTATTCATTACGCCACAAATAGCCGCAGGTTGGGAATATAATGCCATCACAAATGGCGAGGCTGTAGGACAAGGTGCAATAGGACTTTGGGGAATTGATCTCGGAATTAGATTCTAAAATTACTCATACAACGGTTTTTAAGATCGCTTATGATGATGGAGTGAATATATTGCAAAGTAGTGGTTTTGTAGAGAATAAGACTGTATTGGAACAGATAGTGAATAGTGTTGAATCTAGAGGTTCTACAAATTTGAGTGGAGGAATGCTTGAGGGCTTTACTCAAGTTCTAAAGACATATGAAGATAATTCTGTTAATCGGGTTTTATTGCTTTCAGATGGTTTGGCTAATAGAGGGATTACCAATATCAAAAAATTATAGGAAATCGTCCAAGTTAAATTCATATGCTATGCCTCTAGTTAGAGCCCTTGAACCATTCCGATCCAACCTGTCCATCTTGAAATCCGAGTAATGACACTTGGAATCGCTCCTCGAATCTTGAATGAGGACTTTCTGAAATTTGTTTTAAATGCTTCAAGACATTTAAACAAGTAAAAATTATAGGACAAATCCTTTATTTCATATAGGTTTCCTTAATTATGGAATTATCCGATTAAGAACCTCGAAGCACTTGTTATAATCCTTATTGCTTATTTTACAATCCTATAAATAAAGTAAACTCGAATTTTACGACATATTTTTTACAAATTGCCCTTCTAAATCTAAAAAAATGAAAGTACTTCTATCACTTGTAACTTGTGTGTTCTTTTCCGTTCAGTTTATGAGTGCCAATACAATAATAGTGGCTAATACAGATGATACGGGAGCAGGCTCTTTACGAGATGTCATTTCTATTTCGAATAATCAAGATACGATTCAGTTTGACCCAAATATTCTTTCCTCCGGAAACGATACAATTAAACTTGCTTCAACTATTGATATTGATAAGAATTTAGTAATCATTGGTTTATATAATAGTTCTGCAGCTTTGTACATAAGCGGAGACGACAGTTTTCAAATATTTAATGCGGATTTAAGCGGTGTATCTAATTCAACATCAAGAAATTTAACCCTCGATAGTTTACGACTTATTAAAGGGTATTCTTCTTCTGGCGGTGGAGCAATAAAATTTAAAGGATTTCATTTAAATGTGAGTAATTGTACTTTTAGTAATAACACTTCAACTTATGGTGGAGCAATTTACTCATCAGAATCTTATGGAGCTGTAATAATTAATAGCTGTGTTTTCATGTTAAATTCCGCTACCAATTTTGGGGGCGGAATTTATTCAAATAGGGAAGTAATCCTAATCAATTCTGATTTTAGTAATAACGAAGCTTCAAGTGGCGGGGCAATATTTTCAGTAAGAAAAATGTCAATCGAAAATTCTACTTTCCTTAGTAATACAGCAATAGAATATGGAGGAGCCGTTAATTTATCGTCAAATACTTCGACTTCCTATTACCCTTTTTTGGTTACTAATTCTACTTTTGAGAATAACTCAGCAAATTTTGGAGGAGCAATTTACACCTATTTTTACAATACTGAAGTAGATCTAAATATTAGCAATTCTACTTTCGACAATAATCATTCTGTTTGGTCTGGAGGAGCTGTTTCTGCTTCATCTCGTTGGTATAAATCTAGTGTCAATATCAACGATTCTAGCATTATTAATAATACAAGTGACGATGCTGCTGCTGGAATTTACTGTAAAAGCATTTCTAAAAAATCATCTGTATTAGTAAATAGCTGTTTGGTAGATAACAATGTGGCTGTAGGAATTGGAGGAGGAATTTCAGTTGCTACTTCTACATCAACGGACACGGCATATCTGCATGTTACAAATTCTGATATTACGAATAATTCAGCATCTAGAGGAGGGGGGCTTAGCTGTAGTGGCTCAGGAGAAACATCTGGATTAAGTTTACTGATGGTAGAAAATTCTATTATTTCTAATAATATCGCTACTATAGACGGAGGTGGAATTTACAATTTTGCTTCAGCTTCAAATGAATTATCAAGTTCGTATTCTTCTAAAGCCACTACGATAATTAATTATTCTACCATTAATAATAATCAATCCTACGAAAACGGTGGCGGTCTTTTTTCAAATTCATATTCAGCAGCTTCAAATGCAGCTTCGAAATCATTAATTTCTGTTAATCAATCTACTTTTGTGAATAATACAGCTATTGATGACGGTGGTGCAATCGGGAATTATTCTCGAAACAACGGATACTTATCATTCAATGAAGGTGTTTCTGTTGATGTGAATAATTCCACCATTTATAATAATGATGCGACTAATGGAGGTGCAGTTTTTTCTAAGTTTTCTTCCTACTCTGGAGGATCTGATCCTGGTTCAATGGCCGTTCAATTTAGCAGTAGTATTATTACTTTAAATGGAAGTAGTGATATATATGCCGCTGATAGTATTGTTTCTTTAGGATATAACATCTTTAGTGAAGCTACGATAGCTGGTTCAATTGCTACAGATCAAATGCAGGTTGATGCTGTTGCATTATCGTTAGGAGTATTACAACTAAATGGAGGATCTACTCCTACTCTTTTGCCAAGCATAACAAGTTTGGCAATAAATTCAGGAAGCCCTTCTGATATGACGGATGCTCAAAATGTTCCAGTCATAGGAATCCGTGATGTGGGTTCAGCCGAATATATCAATGTGATGGATATTGCGGAGTGCGATAGTTTTGTCGCTCCAACTAGCAATACCACATACTATACTTCTGGTTTTTATACCGATACGATTGTAGTTAATGGGGTAGATAGTTTGGTTTACATCAATTTAAGTATTAACAATAGTTCTTTTTCAATTTTAACGACAACAATCGAAACTGCGTGTTCCCAATATACATCTCCGAGTGGAAATATATACGATTCATCAGGTATATACACGGATACAATCCCCAATGCTGTTGGTTGTGATTCCATTATTACAATTGAATTAACAATTCTTGCTCCTTCGATTGTAGCAAACGTAGAAATGACCACAGCGACCACTGCACTATTTTCATGGGCTGCTATACCAGAAGCAATTTTTTACCAAGTCAAATACAGAATAAAAGGAACAACCGCATGGCTTACATCAGGTACATCAAATACACAACGCAACGTACCTAATCTCACTGCAAAAAAATATTACCAATATAAAACCAGGGCTCAATGTACTGATGGAACTTGGTCTGATTTTTCAGAGATAGAATTATTTTACACGAGTGCATGCGATACTCCTACAGGTATCGCTTCCATTTATTTGGATAATACCAGAATGAGAATAAGATGGGATAATAATCCCAATGAAATCAAAGCTAAAGTAAGATATCGCGAAGCAGGGACTTCTACTTGGTTCACTCAAAATAGCCAAGAAGGACAAAATTATATATACATCAATAATCTTACACCAAATGCTACTTATCAATATCGAGTAAGGAGTAATTGTAATGGAAATGAT
Source organism: Maribacter sp. (assembly GCA_051275765.1). Taxonomy (GTDB): domain Bacteria; phylum Bacteroidota; class Bacteroidia; order Chitinophagales; family Saprospiraceae; genus JAHDCE01. The sequence goes on from JBNMOV010000350.1 coordinate 4,697, forward strand.
TGGTCAGCATATTCTGGAAATTATTTCCATGATTTATTGATACCAAGATTAGGACAGGAAGTAATAATTTCGTCAACCACTAAAATTTACCCCAATCCTACGAGAAATATCCTAAACATTGAATTCGGAACCCAAGTCGAAGAAATTCACATGACTATTTCCAATCATCTAGGGAAAGTAATTCATACTAATAGCGAATCCTATCAAAAAGGTATTCAGATAAAAAATATAGATATGAGTTCTTTTGCGAATGGTTATTATTTCATCACTATCCAAAATAGCGATAGGATGGAAACATTTAAATTTGTGAAAATAAAATAGAATTTAATATTATAAAAACTGAATCCAGAGGTCTTTTATTTACAGATGCGGATGAATTCGGGAATGCCGATGGTTCGGTTTCCAGCAATGAACTAGTGGATTATTTATATGAGTTCGACACTGACAATGATGGGGAACGAGCTACATACAAAAATATATTTAACTCAATATTCAAGGGTAAAAGTGAATGGGCAAAGTTTGACGATAAATACGGAGAACGATATAAATACGATGAAATATAAAAAGTATAATAGACATTATTACGAATGGAATCGTAAGGGATATTTTTATCGGATAAATTCGCGGATTTAATCCTTAATTTCACGGGCTTTCCATTATCTGAAAA
>JBNMOV010000351.1:0-5352 GCA_051275765.1 Maribacter sp.
TGAGGCCGAGGCACAAAACGCAGGCGATGCCTTAGCATCAGCGAGTATTTGTAACGAAGTAATCAGCTAAAGGAGTCCATTTATATACGAAAGTTATTATTCAATTGCGTATAAGGGACGAGAAACAAAGCGATCTAATACTAATCCTCCCCATCCATGACCTTTTCTACATAAAGACCAAAAAATGAACATTCTTCTACAGCTTCTTCAAAAAATGCAGTATCGCTATATTTGGTAATTAATAAATCGTAATAGTTCCTGTATTTTAGTGGAAGGACAGGAATCTCATTATTCCAAGAAGTATATTTTGTTTCTGGATCTTGGTAGAATGCAGCCATTTCGCATTTCGCAGCCATGAAAGATGCCCTTGCTGCCAGCTCATCATCCATAGCCAGTTCCTTCGCCTTATCAAAGAAAAACAGTGGTTTGGATACATCCGTAAATTCCCTATTTCCGAAGCCTCCAAATGAATTATCACGTACTATCTGCTGTTCCATATCTTCTTTAGATAGATCCCACGAATTACTCGTCCTGTAATAATCTATGACATCGTATTCATGTCCATAATAAGACATATTATAATAGGCTGATCCTAATAAATAATAGTATTTCGCTGCTTCTTCCATGTCTGTCTTAGCTTGATATTCATAGCCTAGTAGCTGGATAGTCAAATCTAGTTTACTTACCTCCACTTCATTCGTATCAATATCCAATTCACAATGAACACAATCCTGTATCTTCATATAATAAGGATAGAATTTCTCCTTTTCCATCAGTTCAGGTTTCACTTTTTCAAAGGCACGAAGTGCCTCCGCCAATTCATAATTGGAAAGGTGGTAGGTTCCTTTTATATCATACAATTGTGATTTATAATCCTCCCCTATCCTAGAAGTCAGCATATATTCCTCAAATTTGTTCTTATCTTCTATCTCCGCCAAGGAAAGCAAATCATTCATTTCCTCAAACTTAGGATTATGTTGCAAATCTGATAAATTAAAACTACACAAAAACGCCTTTCCTTCCTCTCCTTGTTTGGTATAAAGATCCGCTACCTTATCAAATATAAAATCAGGCAGCCTCGATACAGATTTGAAGTATTTATTGTTCTTGACAATATCATATAGCTCCATTTCCATTTTAGATGTAATCTTAGTATTGGCATGTATTTGCAATACTAATTGGAATAACTCCAACTGCTCTGAAAGCAATGGATGCTCTTCCACTAATTTTTCTGCAGATTTATAGGTTTTATTGGCAGCATAAAAATCCCTAGACAGATATTCCAGATAGCCTTGTGCAATCGTCCAAGTTGCCTTGTTTTTAACTTTACCTTGTTTCAAAGCATATGTTACGAATTTCAATAAACGCAGCAGATGCTCCTTGGCAACTATATCTGGCTTTTCAGGATAAGCACTTCGCCTAAAATCCGATCCTACAAATACCTCTTCGATATTAGAAATTTCCTTAACTAATAACGGAATAAGATGCTCTGACCTAGCATTCAACTGATAAATATGTTCCATTTCCACGACTATACGACTGTCTCTATCCATCGCTCGAATGGCGTACAAACTTGTCCGTTCTTCATCACTATGACACATCAGCAGACAAGCTTTCCATTCTGCATCATCCTTGAGATAAAAACTCCTATAAACCTGTTCTCTCTTACCTGGACTATTTTTAAACACTTTAGAAAAGAGATAGGATGCTTCTACATTTTGTCCTAGCCTTTTCAGACAACCTGCCTTATGTCCCAATAACCACCAATTAATGATACTTTCCATTGGATCTACCTTAAATGAAAGATCTTCATATAATTCCAATGCATATTCATACTCATCTGCATAATGTGCCAATCGAACGATTTGATACATATAACGCAAGCGTAAAAAATGATTATCCGTTTTTAAAATTGCTTCCTTTCCAAAATCTATTAATTCTTGGATTTGACTATTAAACTCTGGCTCATCTTCCCATGAAGAACCAGCTACTGCATGAGGTTCACAGTATTTGGCATAAATCAGATAATCCAAGGTCGCCTCACATCTGCTTTTAATTAGTCCAGATGCAAATTGGTTTTTTTTCCATCTGCTAGGTACTTTTCCTTTATTTTTAATGACTGTACGTATCATTTCCAAATCACTCTGGGACGAAGTATAAATGACATCGTCTATATCTCCTAAAGTGTCTACTTCACAGGAGAAATCTGACCATTCTTGTAAATTAGCCAGTCGTTGGTTTTTACGTGCAGACATATCATCCAAATGATATTCTTCAAACGTAAGAATATAGGGAGAAAAGCTGGTTTCTTCTTCCACTAGATCAAAACTCAAAAAATGATAACCATTTCTATAATTATCATCCCATTCTCCGCCACATCCTCTAGATGTTTTAGTAGGTAATATTACAATGCAGCTACCTATAAGTAAACTTACAATTAATGTTTTCCAATAATTCATGATCATACCTTTTAATAATAATGCTGTCCAAATGGTAGTAGATGATTTTTGAAGGAGACAAATGTTCGCTCAATATATCAGCTGTTTCTTCTAATGTTTTCTGGCTCACGCTTTCCAGTCGTATCTGATCTTTTAGATAAAGATAATAACCGTTCAGATAAGTCCCTGCTAAGATCTTCACTTGATTGCCTTCTACCTTGAACTTCTCATTATCCTTGAATGTAGATTCATCCACATTTCTAATCAGTTTTATCAATTTACCATCTCTGAATAATACGCCCCAAGAAAACAAAGGCAAAGCAAGCTCTAGTTGATGTGGATAATCTGACATTCCCTTGGTATAAGATTTTACTACACCAACTTCTAATATAGAATTTTTTTCCTTGATATCCTTGAGTTCTCCTGTATTATAACACATCAATACAAATTCATCTGCTGGTGGTACACCTGTTCTTTTTTTATACTTTACTTGATGTAAGCGTATGGTGACAGAAATATTCCACTTGTCTTTTTCTTTTATCTTTTTAATGAATAAAAAATACTTTTCTCTAGTGGAATCCGTCCAATCGCAATCCAATTGTATCTTAGTAATTTCTTTTTTAGATACCTTTTTCTGAATAATTTGAAGAAGTTTACTCGTCTTATCTACTAGAGCATCCAACTCAGCAGTAGGTGTTTTCAAAAAAGTATTGTTCGTAATAAATATGGTAGGGATAATTTTGTAAGGATAAACAAAGTCATTCTTATTCACTAATTTGCCTAATGGCTGTGCTTTACCTGCTTCTATTCCTATATCAAAGTATCTGAGGTATAATTCTTTGGAATCTAAGGATTCTAAATATTTCATTTCTGAATTAGAAATATCATAATAACTTTTCCAATGGTAAAAAGAAGTACTAGCAAGGATTGGAGGCTGACAGGAATTGGAGATTAAAATCAAGCAGAAATAGCTTATTATGATCGTATATATTTTCATAAGTAGATGACTAGATAATTCAAACTTTATGTCAAATGATTACCTGATGTTAAGCGAATAACTATATGCCTCAAAGGGGCAATCTGTTTATAGAAATTAATAATCAAACTAAATTGAACAGCCTGTTTATGCGAAAAGCAGATTGTTCCAGTAGCATATTCGATGAATGTGTGATTATCATATATAATGTTATCTACCTTTTTATTTATATTTTCAGTCTTTCCGAGTACATAATGAATTGTTCTCATCGCATCAATAGCATGAGCTCCCCAGTGATTCCAGAAATCAAAGTTCAATATCTATACAGTACTTTCTCTACTCTCAGCAGTATTTATGTCGAGAATCAGAAGTTGTCGTTTAATGTCTTTGTAGATGTCCATAATATCGCCTAGCAAATCACCCATAACAGGAGATTCATTTCCAAATATATTGTCTGTTGGATCAAAAATTGTCCAATAATATTGATTTTGTCCAATATTATCGATTGCCTTATTCATTACCTTTTCCAATTTATTTTTTAAACTCTCCACCTAAATCCAATTCAATGGTTCTAAAGTTCACAGCTTTCAAATATAATCCTAGAAGTAGGTTTTGTATTGTAATCAAAAATTTAGTGGGATCAATTTCATCATTACATTCAAGTAGCTCACAGTAACTTCGACAAAATTTTATAAATTCTTGAAATTCAATTGTTGATATTACTTGTTCGCTTTTCATAATTAATTTTATCCTAGCATTTACTTAGCTCTATACTTCTATCAAATAATCCCTTCCCTCAATAAATCATGCAAATGTATAATTCCCTTATATTTATTAGCATTCACCACTATAAGCTGAGTAATACTCTTTTCCCTCAATAAAGTCAAAGCTTCCACTGCCAAAGCAGCATCATGAATAGAAATAGGATGAGGCGTCATGATATCAACAGCTTTTATATTTTCAATATCAGAAGTCTTTTCGAGCATTCTTCGTAAATCGCCATCTGTAATTACACCTTCTACTTTATCATTATCATTCACGACTACTGTAATACCTAGTTTACTATTAGTCATGCTCATAATAACAAGCTTAAGGCTATCATTTTCTTGCACAGATGGTCTTCCATTATTAGGGTATAAATCTTGTACTTTCAAATATAATTGTTTTCCTAATAAGCCTCCTGGATGGAATTTTGAAAAATCGTCTCTAGAAAATCCTTTCAGTGCCAATAGACTCATGGCGATCGCATCTCCCATAACCATTTGCGAAGTCGTACTTGCTGTAGGAGCTAAATTATTCGGATCAGCTTCCTTTTCTATAGGTATATGAATAAAATAATCTGATTCTTTCGCCAAAAAACTATGCTCATCAGAAGCAAAACCAATGATAGGATTACCAAATTGCTGAATTAATGGTAGTAATACTTTTATTTCTGCCGTATTGCCACTTTTAGAAATACACCATAAGATATCCTCTTTCCTCAACATTCCTAAATCTCCATGTACTGCATCGCCTGCATGCATAAATAATGATGGAGTTCCTGTAGAATTCAGTGTGGCAGCTATCTTCTGAGCAACTAAGGCACTTTTACCTACCCCTGTTAACACTACCCTTCCGTCAGAATTAAAAATGCAATTGACTGCAGCTATGAAATAATTGTCCAAACTAGCCGATAATGCGACTAATGCCTCCTGTTCAATAATGATAGTTTGTCGGGCAATATGTTTGATTAATTGGTCTGAATCCACAATATTTTTATATTTTTGAAGGCTTTTAAAATTCTTTTAGTAGTTAGTTGAGAATTTTTCGTAATTTAATATTCCGTAAATGACACATTAATGAAACGTATTTAATAAATTGAGCCAGAATGGGTAGTGATTTTTTCTTCTAAAGAATTCAAAAAATCGTTGCATAGCCGTAGCTACGGAACTATTTTTT
>JBNMOV010000352.1:0-5351 GCA_051275765.1 Maribacter sp.
AATCGAAGAAGGAAGACGTAATCCAGTTAAAGTCAAAAAACATGGATATCCACAATACAGTGTTTTTAGAAGAGGACTTAATTTAATGAGAGCATTTTATAAAAACCAAATATTTGAACCTATTCAACGTACTTTTGATGAAGCGAATTTAAAATTAGAAATGATTTTATAAATTCCGTCGGGTAGAGTAGAATTCATTATCAATGATTAACAATTTATAAGTACTTACGTAAATGTAATATGTTTAGAAATGAAAAACGGATAACAGTTTCCTGTTATCCGTTTCATATAAAAGGATTCTTTGTATCTTAATGATTATTCTCCTTTCACAGCATCAACACCTTCTTCTACTACTTCCACAGCCTTAGTAGCCAAAGAGTCAGCACCAGCAGCTAATGAATCTACAACGTTAGCAGTTGCAGTAGCGGCGTCAGCAGCAGCAGCAGCAGCAGCATCAGCAGTAGCAGCAGCAGCATCAGCAGCACTTGCAGCAGCGTCAGTAGCTTGATTACAAGAAATTAATCCTATTCCCAAGAATAACACAAAAAACACATAAGTTAAATTTTTCATAATGTTTTGATTTAATAATGATAAACATTTAATAATGATAGATGTCGACAAAAGTATAATAAATATGCACTATATCATACTTAATAGCGGCAAATTAACAAATAAGATGAACAAGAGTATATATGTGCTATTTATTTAATATGTTAATTAGAAGCCATCTCTACGAAAATACTTGATAGTAAAACAGGATTTAGAACTGCTTTCTTTCAAAATTCTATTACAATAGTTACCTTTGCGGCGGAATAGAAATCCTATTGAAAAGAAATTAAGTTTTATATGCTTGCGATTAATGATGTTTTTGTGAAATATGGAGATAGAGTCCTACTGAATAACGTATCCACAACGATTAAGGATAAGGCTAGGGTAGGGCTTGTGGGAAGGAATGGTGCGGGTAAATCGACATTGCTCAAGATTATAGCCAAAGATCAATCTCCTGATAGTGGTACGATAGTGCGATCTAATGGCACGACCTTAGGTTTTTTGCATCAGGAATTGGAAATGCCTATGGGCAAGACCGTGATCAATGAAGCGATGACGGCTTTTGCAGAAGCTAAGAAGCTAGAGGAAAGAATAGAGGAAATCAATCAAGAAATTACGGTACGTACAGATTACGAAAGTGATGCTTATATCGATTTGATTCAGGAATTTTCTGATGCCAATGATCGTTTTACGGTTTTAGGTGGACATACGATGAAAGCAGATGCTGAACGTATTCTAGGCGGTTTGGGTTTTAAGTCAAAGGACATGGATCGTTTGACAGACGAATTCAGTGGTGGATGGCAGATGAGAATCGAATTGGCGAAAATGCTATTGCAAAAACCCGATTACTTACTACTGGATGAACCTACGAATCACTTGGATATTGAATCTATTATCTGGCTTGAGGGTTTTCTGAAGGTGTATGAAGGCGTAGTTATCGTGATTTCTCACGACAAGATGTTCTTGGATAATGTGACGAAGAGTACAGTCGAAGTAGAACTAGGGAGCTTATATGAATATAAGGTACCTTATAGTAAGTACATCGCATTAAGGGCAGAAAGAAAGGAAAAAACAGCTTCCGCATTTAAAAATCAGCAGAAAATGATTGCTGAAAAGGAAAAGGTCATCACTCGTTTTATGGCGAAAGCGACTAAGACGAAGATGGCACAGAGTATGAAGAAACAGCTCGATAAAATAGAACGTATCGAGATCGTAAGTGAAGATACGGCTACTATGAATATTCGATTTCCTCTAGCACCACGTTCAGGTAGAACGATATTTGAAGCTAAGGGGATAGTCAAACGTTATGGAGATTTGCAGGTGTTGAATGGTGTAGATATCACCATGGAAAGAGGAGATAGAGTAGCATTCGTGGGACAGAATGGACAAGGTAAAACTACCTTATCCAAAATTCTGATTGGCGTAGAACCAGCTACGGCTGGAGAAGTTACTTTGGGGCATAATGCAGAAATAGGTTATTATGCACAAAACCAAGCAGAAGCATTACAGCCTGATTTGACCTTGATCCAAACGATGGAAGATAGAGCTCCAGAGCATATGAGAACGAAGGTCCGTCAAATATTGGGAGCATTCATGTTTAGTGGAGAAGATGCAGAGAAGAAAGTAATGGTACTCTCTGGAGGAGAACGAGCAAGACTTGCCTTGGCTTGTATGTTATTAGAACCCTTTAATTTATTGGTGCTGGATGAACCTACGAATCACTTGGATATGCTATCGAAAGAAGTATTGAAAAATGCTTTGGCACAATATGATGGTACATTGATTGTTGTTTCTCACGACAGGGAATTTCTAAAAGGAATGACTACTAAAACTATTGAGTTCAGAGACGAAAAGTTACATGAATACTTAGGAGATGTAGATTATTACTTAGCAAAGCGGAAATTAGAAAACATGAGAGCTGCTGAGAAAAGAACGAAGGAGACCAAAGAGATCAAAGCAGCTAAGCAACAACCTGAAGTAAAAAAAGAAGATAACTTAAGTCCTGCTGAACGCAAAAAAATCAATAATCAACGCAAACGCCTTCAGCGTGATACACAGAATATAGAAAATAAAATTTCTAATACAGAAAAAAACGTAAAGGCATTAGAGGTAGAAATGGGAGTAGGTGATTTTTTTAATAGTCCTGATTCTAAGAAGACACTGGATAAGTATAATACGCTGAAATCTGAATTGGAAACTCATATGGAAAATTGGGAAGAAGCTCAGATGTTATTGGAAGAATTGGGAGAGTAACTAATGATCCAATAATAAATTCCGTATTTTAGGAAGCAGCTAATTAAAAACGTCCTTTTTTACTTTTTAAGTAAGAAAGGACGTTTTTAATATTGGATGATAACTGGAGGTGTCAATGCTATGACTTCTTAGCATCTTCGTTCATTCTTCTTTTTCTATCTTTTTTCTGATCGTTGTTACTTTCGTACAAAACGTATTTTTCATAACGAACAACATCTTTTTCAGCCCAAATATCTTTGCCTATATTACAAAGTAGGATAAGTTCATCGTATAGTTTATTCCCTTGCTCTACCCTTGCTTCTACAGAAATATCTCTATCTGAAACTCTGTCTTGTTGAATATTTACAGCACGTTCGAATTCAGCAGAAGCATCAGCCACTCTTTTAAGGACATTTTCATTGACACCAACTTCCGTCAAGAAATCTATTTGTTGACGAGTAACTCTTACCACTCTTCTTCCACAAAAAACGAGTTGAGCATCTGTCATATCACCCATTTTTTGTGTACCAAATTTCCTGTAGCGTCCAGAGCGAATACTATATTTCATCGCTACACGAGTCATTACACTACGTATAGCTGTCTTCAGTTTTTCTGATGACGTATACTTCTTCTCTGTCATCAGCATTTGATCGCCAACAAGTTCATCGTCAGAAGGGAGTTTCCCGAAGTTGTCACATTTACTCTTGAATGTCTTTAACCTAGGAAATTCATATCCATACTTATTGAATTGCTCCTTATCCTCGTGTGCTAATTTTATCTTCTCCAAACACTGTAGATATAAATCTGCATCTGGATAATTATACTTTCTATTAGAATTTTGCTTCTTCATCTTAAACTATACTTGTTAAACCATAAAGTACTAGCACAAAAATAAGGTTTTTTAGTTTTAAAAACAAATAATTTTAATGTTATAATTAATTTTACTCAGTTGCAATTTTCTTTTTTAATTTATTATGAAAAAAAGAATAAAAAAAAGAATTATACATTTTATGCGAATTTTCGCTAAATTTGCCTTGCATGAATTTTTCACAGCAGTGCTTTGATAAATCTTTTAGGTTTGTTAAAGCTAGGTTTACTACACATTTTTAAAAAGTACATCATCAAAATGCCTAGTCGCTGCGAATTTTTATAAAATTATTCCAGTTTCAAAGAAAGGATTTGAGGAAATTCTTATAATCGAATAGGGGAGGATTAAAGATGGCGAATAAATAAGTGTCTGGAATTGATAAAATACTTTTGTGCTTAGCTTGAAATAAAACAGAGAAAATGAAATTATCAAAAGAACAAATAGAAGCTTTAGAAGCTATTTGTAATACATTCATACCATCTATTACAAAAGAAGAAGATCCAGATAATTATTGGAAACGTGAGGGAACGGATCTTCCTGTTGTAGAAAATATCATTGATACGATTTCATCTTTGCCAATAGAGGATCAAGAAGAATTCATTGAATTATTAGATTTACTCAATTCCAGAAAACTAGGCTTTCTTTGGTTAGGACCATTAAAGAAAATCACCTCATTAACGAAAGAACAAAAAACAGCTTTTTTAAGAAGCTGGGCAGGAAGTACGATTCCTAAATTAAGAGGAGGGTTTCTTGCATTAAAAAAATTAGTAGGGACTTCTTACTTTGGTTGTTCTTTAAAGGGTAAGGCTAATCCTAGTTGGGCTACTATCAAATATCCTGGCGTATTAAAAGGAACAGATAAAGAAATCAATCAGACGAAAGGACTCAATATACAAAAAGTAGAAAGTGGAGGAAGTTTTCATTGTGATGTAGTTGTAATAGGTTCTGGAGCAGGAGGTGGAGTAGTGGCGAGTGAATTAGCTAAGGCAGGTTATGATGTGGTTGTTTTGGAAAAGGGAGCATATATTTCAGAAAAGGAGATGACTGCTTCTGAAGCAGAAATGTTGAATAAAGCTTACGATAGAAAAGGAGCTTTCACAAGTGTGGACGGTGCAGTTTCCTTATTGGCAGGTAGTTGTATAGGTGGAGGAACTACGATTAATTGGTCAGCATCATTCAGAACACCGGATTATATTTTGGATGAATGGGCGACAGAGCATGATAATCCTCAATTTAAAGATCCTGCTTATAAAGAATGTTTCGATTTCATTGAAAAAAGAACATCTGTCAATACAAAACTATCTCAACACAATAAACAAAATGAATTCCTTTTTGAAGGAGCTAAGAAACTAGGTTACCATTCAGATGTTATTCCTAGAAATGTAGCTCCTCCTAATGCTTCGATAGATAAAGATAAATATTGGAAATCGCAAGGTTATGGTGGATTAGGAGATTCATTTGGTTACAAAATGGGGACAATGAAAACCTTCCTCCAAGATGCTAGTGATCATGGTACTAGGATTTTTGCAAATACTAGAGCAGATAAAGTTAAGCACTCTAAAGGTGAGGTAACAGGCGTTATTGCTCATCAAAAAGATGAAAACGGACATCAGCGCAGAATTCATTTTCATTGTAAAAAAGTCGTTGTTTCAGCTGGAGCATTACATACGCCAGCTATTTTAATGAGAAGTGGCTTGGAGCA
>JBNMOV010000353.1:0-5340 GCA_051275765.1 Maribacter sp.
TCGATGCTAAAGAAGGCGAACCTATAGATATATCAATCAAGAAACATCATTGATCGATCAATTTCTTTTATAGTCGTTGCCTTCAATGTAGTCGAAAAGCCTATGTTGGTGACCATGAAATACGAAGAAATAGAAGGCATATTGGTATCCAGCAAACGCCTCTACAAAAAATCGACTTGAGATGCAGAAGTTAGTGACAAACCTTGGATAAAGGTTAATTGGTCAGATATTAAATTCAATAATGGCTTGAAAAGAAGTCTATTTGATAAGTAAAACGTCAAAATATTTTCCATATCATTTCTCTATTAGTAAATACAACAATACATGATTCAGTTAATCAACTTTAAAGATTTAAAAGACAAAGAACCAGCATACGCAGAAGTCAATGGTTTAGATTTAGTTGTCATTCGATATGATGATACCGTTTCTGTATTATATGGAAGATGTTTGCATAGAGGTGCATTGATGTCTGATGGTCGTGTGGAAGGAGATAATATCATTTGTGGTTTACATGATTGGGATTATAGAATAGATACTGGTGTCAGTGCTTATGATAATAAAGAGGCATTACATAAGTTCAAGGCAGAGATAAAAGATGGTTTTGTCTTTGTCGATGAAAATGAAATCAACGAATATTTAGCTAAATATCCTCAGCCATTTGATAGAGAAGCTTATCAAGGTTTATATGCAGATACTCATCCCGCAAATACAGAACCCTATACTTCTTATATTCAGGCATTAGCCAAAGATGGCTTAAAAAAATATGGACATCATGGACCTTCTGCTTCGATGGGCGTGGATAGAAACACTTTGCCTAAATGGGAAAACATTCAGTTTTTACCAGCACAATTAGCCAAGCGTCCGCTATTGGATCATGAAATGGTAGATACAAAAGTAGTCATTGGTAAAAAGGCTAAAAAACCATTATCCTTAGATATTCCAGTCTTCATTTCAGACATGAGTTTTGGTGCATTATCTAGGGAAGCTAAGATTTCTTTATCTATGGGAGCTGAATTAGCTGGAACAGGAATTTGTAGTGGCGAAGGAGGAATGCTTCCAGAAGAACAAGCCAATAATTCTAAATATTTTTATGAATTAGCATCTGGGAAATTCGGTTTTTCTTGGGATAAAGTTCAAAAAGCACAAGCCTTTCATTTCAAAGGAGGACAAGGAGCCAAAACAGGAACAGGTGGACATTTACCTGGTAGTAAAGTCACTAAAGAAATCGCAGAAGTAAGAGGATTGAAAGTAGGCGAACCCGCGATATCTCCTGCTGCATTTCCAGACTTATTCACAGCAGAAGATTTTAAGGCTTTTGCCAATACCGTCAGAGAAAAAACAGGAGGTATTCCTATAGGTTTCAAAATAGCCGCCAGTCATGTAGAAGCAGATATAGATTTCGCTTTGAAAGTAGGTGTGGATTATATCATTTTGGATGGTAGAGGTGGAGGAACAGGTTCTGCACCAACTATTCTAAGAGATAATATCAATGTGCCTACGATTCCTGCTTTGGCAAGAGCTAGAAAACATCTAGATAAATGTGGTGCTAAAGATGTAACACTCGTGATTACTGGAGGACTTAGAGTGCCAGAAGATTTCGCCAAAGCGATGATGTTAGGAGCAGATGCGATCGCTATTTCAAATTCTGCACTTCAAGCGATTGGTTGTTTAGGAATGCGAGCTTGTGGTTCTAATAATTGTCCGGTAGGCATCGCTACACAGAAGCAACATTTAAGAAATAGACTGATTATAGAAGGCTCTGCTCAACGACTATATAATTTCTTATCTGCTTCTAATGACTTAGTCAAAGTCGTGGCTAGATCTTGTGGACACGATGATGTCAACAAATTTAATTTCAATGATTTATCCACTTTTGATTATGATATGCATCGTTTAACGGGCATTCAATATGCTGGTGTATAAAATAAACACCAAAAATGAATATAACTAAAGTCAAAAACACAGACGCAGAAAAATTAACGGCACTCACTATTTGTTCAAAATCCTATTGGGGTTATAGTCCTAAACAAATAGAAGAATGGAACGATGTACTTACTATAACTATTGAATATATCGAAGATAATGAGGTTTATCAACTCATTAATAATAATCAATTAATTGGTTATTATTCCTTTTTTTCAATAGGTAAAAAAGTCGTCAAATTAGATAATATTTTTATTGACCCTCCGTTTATTGGCAAGGGGTATGGAAAGAAATTAATGGAGGATTTATATGATCGAATTCAACAAAAAGGATTCGAAAAAATCGTACTCGATTCAGATCCTCAAGCAGAAGCATTTTATAAAAAACTAGGTTTTAAAGTCGTTGGTCAATTAGCTAGTTCAATTAAAGATCGTTTTTTACCTATTATGGAATTGGAGGTGAAGTAAAATTTAAATTATGAAAAAAAACCATTTAATTTATCTCCTTTTATTTAGTTTTATAGGATGTAGTATCTTCGACAATCATCAACACTCAGCATCTGGAACGCGATTTACTGATTTTGATATATTTACGCTGAGATTGATTGATTCTTTGGACAATTCAATTGATCGCTATCCTTATTTTGTCAAATCTTTTGAAGACAGCACTGTTTTTATTGTGAATTATTATTCATCAATGGGAATAGAAAACATTAGAATTCCAAAAGGCACAAATCAAATAGAAACATTAAATACTGCAGGTGGTGAAGCAGACCAACATGTTTTTATCCAAAGATTAGATAGCAATCGATTTTGTCGCTATGACTATGATATGCATCCAAATACCTTTAATAGAACTTTTTATCAAAATAGAGGAGGTCTTCCTCCTTTATTACATATGATTATTCCTAATTCTATTCGTATTATTACACAGGATACATTATACTATTATAGTTTAATGACAGACGAACAATTTTATCCATATGAAGGCAACTCTGAAGTATCAGGCATAAATAAAACTATAGATTTAGATAGTATACAGACTTATAGAGTCCTTCCTTTTTCTTTAAATCTTGATACTTTATTAGCAGATAAAAATCCAAGTATTACTGATAAAAATAATGAAAATTATCTATACAATAAATATGAAACTCATAAAGTATGGAGAGAATTTCATGATTTATTTCAACTTTAATCAACCCCATGAAAACCTATATCCAAACAGATAAAACAGGAGATTATTATAATGTCAATGCCTTCGTCGCTGCCACAGGTTTCAAGGCTTTGGGTTTTGAGGTATTGAAATATGCTGATATAGATGAAGTACAAGAATTCGATAAGGAAACTATATTCGTAGGAGGTGTAGGAATGATCAGGAAGCAACTGAATTTATTAGGAATAAATAAACCAGACGAAATCGAATATCCTACAGAACTTCAAGCGTTCTTAAATCGTAAAGTATGGACATCTTCTCTCAAAAAAATCATTTCAGATAACGAAATAGGTATTTTCATCAAGCCATTAGAAACTAAATTATTTCAAGGAAAAGTCATCCAAGAATTCAAGGATTTTATTGGGTTGAATTATCAAGAAGATATTGAAGTTTGGTGTTCAGAAGTCGTAGATGTGGTTACAGAATGGCGATGTTTTATTCGCTATGGAAAAATTTTAGATGTTCGTTATTATAAAGGGAAATGGGATAGTCGATTGGATTTAAATGTTGTCGAAAAAGCGATTCAAGCATTCCAATCTCAGCCAGCAGCATATTGTTTAGATTTTGGTGTAGATGAAAAAGGAGAGCATTATTTGATAGAAGTCAATGATGGACACAGCCTAGGTTCTTATGGAATAGGTGCTGTTTCTTACGCTAAATTCCTTTCTGCTAGATGGACGGAACTAACAAGAACAGAAGATATGTTGAATTTTTAAATTGAGAACGTACCCTATTCAAGTAATAGTTTTAGCACACCTTTCTTCTCAATAAATTTATACATAACTTTATTTAAAGCAAATATTCCACATGCCTAATCACATCAGACCTTTTTACAAAAAAACATCATTGAAACGTATATCAAAAAAGAGTATCACTCAGAAGCAGGTTATTATGTGAATAAAGTCGCATTAAAAGAAAAAATAATTGCTGATTTTAATTCTAATGATGTTGAGAAAACGCTTCAAGCTTCTAAAATAGTTATAGGATTAGATAATCTGAATTTTACGAATGAAGAAGTCGCTACGATAAAGAAGCAAGCCAAAAGTTTACCACAGTCTGATATTTGTATCACTAGAGATTATCGAATAGATGTCAAAAAAGCAGTTCACTTTTTAGAATTATTCGATTCAGGCATGCTCTGTAAATGCAACTTATATGGAACATTGACACCTCCTGAAAAAGAAATAGAATTTGGTTTCTTAACACTTAATAAACCTATTTTTATTAATAAAAAAGAATACCAATCAGAATACAATCTCAGTTGTCCAGTTTGCAAAATAGATTGGGAAGTACATGAAGTTATGGGATATCATTATCCTTGGTACAGATGGATCAATAAAGCTGAACAAGCAGGAAGAGATACTACTTAAATAAAAAGAAACCATATGCCAATCATCACCATAGAAACAATTATCAACGCTGATAAACAAATCGTATTCGATTTATCTCGTAGTATTGACTTACATAAAATCTCTACAGAAGAAACAAATGAGGAAGCGATAGCAGGAGTAACTAGTGGTTTAATTGGTATGAATGAATCTGTAACTTGGAGAGCAAAACATTTAAGTTTTTATCAAAATCTCACTTCAAAAATTACTGCTTTTGATAGTCCTCATCTTTTTACAGATGAAATGACCAAAGGAATTTTTAAATGTTTTAAGCACCAACATATTTTCACTGATTTATCAAATGGAACAAAAATGATTGATATTTTTGATTATACTTCTCCTCTAGGTTTTCTAGGAAAAATAGTAGATAATTTATTCCTTGAAAAATACATGATTAATTTATTGATAAAAAGAAATGAGGTCCTCAAACATTTTGCAGAATCTGGACGATGGAAAGAAGTGTTATAAGTAAAAAGTATGTTAGAAATTTAAACATTCATTATCAAACCCCAGAGAGTAGGCAATAGATAAACTAGCAATATTTGACGCAGAAAAATAGATAACATCTCCAAGGCCGGAAGAGATACTACATGATAAATAAAAACGGCACGATTTTACCATTTATAATATCATATATTTTTAATTTACTTAAAAAGTAATGGCATTATAAATAGCATACCCCTATCTTGCAAAAGGGAAAACAACTACTAAACAAGATGGGGAACAATGAACAAAATTACTAAGCAATTAATCATACCTATCGTCTGGATCTTTAATACGATATGTCTAATCCGTATAGGTTTAGAGATGTTTTTAT
>JBNMOV010000354.1:0-5337 GCA_051275765.1 Maribacter sp.
AAACACATTTCAATGAAACACATTCTTATCACAGGTGTATCCACAGGCATTGGCTACGGCACTGCCAAAATATTAATAAACAATGGCTATCATGTTTTTGGTAGTGTACGAAAACCTGCAGATGCTGAACGAGTCAAAACAGAACTGGGCGAACATTTTACTCCACTTATTTTTGATGTAACGAAACAAGATGATGTACTCAAAGCTGCTGCACAAGTCAAGAAAATACTCAATGGCAAAGGTTTAGATGGTTTGGTTAATAATGCTGGAATTGCGATAGGTGGACCATTATTACATACTAAATTAGATGATTTGAGATGGCAAATGGAAGTAAATGTCGTAGGATTGGTTGGTGTGACACAAGCTTTTGCTCCACTTTTAGGTGCGTATAAAAACTGTCCTCATGCAGCAGGAAAAATCATTAATATTTCATCTGCAGCAGGTAAGATTACTTCTCCTTTTTTAGCAGCATACTCTGCTTCCAAACATGCAGTAGAAGCGATTTCTCATGGCTTCAGAAGAGAATTACAACTGTATGGAATAGATGTTGTCATCGTAGGTCCTGGACCTATTAATACTCCTATTATAGAAAAATTCCCTACAGCAGACGACAGCCAATATAAAGGAACAGACTATGAAAACTCTGCTAAGATTTTTGAAGAAAAAGCCATGGAACGCTTCAAAACAGCATTGCCTACAGAAGATGTAGGAAAATTGATTATGAAAATATTCAAAGCCAATAAACCTAAAACACGCTACGCTATCTTACATAGAAAATTCATAAATTTTACTATTCCTAACTTATTGCCAGATCGTACTGTGGATAAGTTTGTGGCAAAGGAATTTGGTTTGGGTAAAATGAAGTAAAAGCATAAATTTTCAGTAAATCTGAAAAAAAATGATCGTCCAAAACACAAAAGCTACTGTTCAAAATATTGAGTGCTTAAAAATTGGATTTCAAATGATTCTTGTATAACATTGTAAAAGTAATACTATAATCCCATCATTGTATTTCATCAGATCAAAATCATTTATAATGAACAAACTAATCACCTTTCAATTATCCATCATTTTTGGATTATTCCTCATGCTACCTTCTTGTGAGATGATGGAACAAAGTGCAAAAACTGGCGAAACAGATACCACCAAAAATATCGACTGGTAGTAAATTCAGCTATCCTAATTTATTATTCAGGTAGCATATTCATGTTTAGTGATTACTTTACTGGTATAAAATAGCTTTGCCTAATGAATTCTGGATATTCAATGTTATACTCAATCTTATTTTCCAACTCATAATTCTTACCACCATATGGAGAGTGCTCAGGAACAAGAAATCTACTTCCTTATTATAGCAGCCATTGCTATCATGCTTTTATTAGCAGTGACATTTGTGGTTTTTTACTTCTTTTCTCAGCGTAAAATGCTCTTGCAAAAGATGATGAAAAAGACTTTGATACAAAACAGTATTCTAAAGGTCTAGGTATGCAAAGTATTGAAAGTCGAATTCGGATTATCAAGGGAGAATGGAATTATTCTTCTAGTGTGGGGAATGGAATGGTGGTGAATATTGGGGTTTACCCCTAAATCCAAAGGTTTAAGATAAACGAATATGATAAAGTAGCGATTACAGACGATGAAACCCTTTTCATAGGAGGAACGCACTTTTTAGTGAATAGTTTTTAAGGATTAGATGTATTATTTGAGGCAGGAAATGGTCAAGAATTATTGGACAAATTGGCTGCTTTAGAAAAAGGAAATCATCCTACTATCGCTTTACTGGATTTGAAAATGCCTGTATTCAATGGTATCGAAACAGCCAAAGTATTGGCAGCAGAATATCCAGATATTAAAGTAGTGGTGTTATCTACTTATTTCTCGAAGCCTTTTGTTTTTAATATGTTGGAAATAGGTGCAGCAGGATACCTCGTGAAAAACAGTAGCCCAGAAGATGTAGAACATACCCTCAAATCTGTTCACGCTATGGGCTTTTATTATTCTGTTGATGTATTGGTTATCATCAGAGAAAATCTCACGCAAAAAAAACGTATCGCTAGCCCTTCTTTCAATTTACAACTTACTCCTAGAGAAAAAGAAGTCCTTCAACTTATCTGCGAATAATATACCAATCAGAAAATCGGAGATAAACTCTTCATCAGTCCTAGAACAGTGGATGGACATCGTACCAATATCCTTCAAAAATTGAATTGTAGGAATACGACTGGGCTAGTGGCTTGTGCCATTTTACAAAAATTGATTAATACTGATCCTTCTCATTTTTGGAAAAAGTAGGTCTTTCATTGTTTAGATAAATTTCTTTCTTTTCTCTTTTACTTCGTCTCCTTTGTTTGGCAAGACGCGATGTATTGCGTCTCTACATTTTTACAATTGTAAAAAATGTACTGGAACTTCATTACCCATTCACGTTTCAATCATCAATATTTCTCATAGGTAAAAACATCTATTTTTAGATTCGGGGGTTTCTACTCTAGTACAAAATGTCGATTGTAGCGACATTTGTATAGGATAATTAAGCAAAGGATTTTGTCAAAAGAGACATCCAAAAAGGATGAGTATAGAAAAGTAGTTCCAGATAAAAATCTACTAAGAATATGTTTTTCATAAAAAGGCAATTCGTTAATGTCGATAGATTTTACCACCCCTAGAAATGGTGCGGGTTTCCGAAGCTTTTCAATGATTCTCATTCTCATTCAGATTTATTAAAAATGAGCTATTCTTAGCAAAAAACAGAAAAGGTATTACTATTCAGAACATATTTCCTACCGTCCAGAACACGGAGAGCTTAAAATTTAGACATAAAAGCGGATATCCATTATCTTGTAACAGATAATGTAAAATAACTCTACAAAACTAAATGAATACCCCTAAAAACTGAGTGAGTTTTATTGTTAAAAATGAAGCGGGCTAAAGGCGAAAGGGCTTCTAGTCTTTTTTTTGTTACCCCTAAATCCCCTAAAGGGGACTTTTAATGTTTTCAAGTCTTATTTAGTGTGAAATTAAAGTATATTAAGTTTACTCATCAATAAGGCTTTATTAGCTCGATTAATAGGGATAACTTTTTTCCAATGTCTAGTGGACTAACTCATAAGTTTCGATACGCCCAAGATTTGTACTTACCAGCTTCTGTGTCGTTCCAAAAATACTCATTACGCTAGGGCGTAACTCCGTTTTTTGTGCCTAACAAAAACTAATAATTACGGCAGCTTAACATACCTTAACTTATGAGTTAGTGCACTAGACTATTATCTTCTATATCTTTTATTTTGTCTAAATTGATAATATCAAAGCGATGTACTTTTATGAATTGAGGACTATTAATTTTTTCACTCATTCCTTTAAGTGTTCCGTGGATGATGTGATTGCCTTTTGTGGTGGCAAGGCGGATATAGTCTCCTACATTTTCAAAGTATAAAATATAATCTTGATGTACTCTACACAGTTTTCCATTCTCTCTGATATAGAATTACTTACTAGTAGGTTTTTCTTATTCTTCTAGGAATATTTTATATGCTTTATTGACTGCTTGCGAAAATCTAGGGAAAGTAGCTGGTTTTTGAAGGAAGTCTGTCACTTGATATTCAAAGCCCTCAAAAGCGTATTCTCTTCTAGAGGTGAAAAATATAACTTGTGGTAATACTGCTGCTGATTCGAGAAATTCAATACCAGATACTTCTGGCATTTCCATATCTAGGAAGATAAGATCAGGTTGGTGTTTTTGTAATGCTTCTAATCCTTCTTTCCCATTTTCACAAAGTTGCAATACATTAAGAAATTCTATTTTCTTACATAAATGGTTCAATGATTTCCTTGCCATTAAATCGTCATCCACAACTATACAATTCATCTGTTTCATATCTATATTATCTTACACTTCAGATTCAGTTTGGCTGAATTTTTTAGCGGTTTGTTCTATTATAGGCAATGCCCTGTTCAGTTCTTGTTTGATGTATTGGTGGAGGATTAATATTTGTTGTTCATTTTCTTCAGTTGCTGCCACCTCTAAATCAGAGACCTTATCTCTTAATAGCAATAAACCTACCATAGAGAAATTTGGCTTCAGTTTATGTGCTATATCTTTTACTTTTTCAAATTTCTTTTGCTCTATAAAAGGTAGAATTTTTTCAAATTCCACCTTTGTATGTTCCATAAAGATATTAAACATTTCTGCAGCATATTCGTAATCATCCTCATATAGTGCTTCTATATGTGTAGCATCCAAAGGACTAGGTATGATTATTTCATTTATTATTGTTTCTTCTTCTAGCGAGATAGTTTCAATGTATGTATTTAGAATAGTCAACAAGTCTCTAGGTGTAAATGGTTTCCCTAAAAAATCAGTCATTCCTATTTCCAAAGCTTTCTTTTTTTCATTGATAAAAGCTAATGCAGAAAGGGCAATGATAGGAGTATCCTGATTAGGATTTTCAATTTTCCTTAAAGCATTGGTCGTATCGTAGCCATTCATATTAGGCATGGATATATCCATAAAAATCAAATCATATGGTTTGATGAAAGCCAACTCTAATGCCATCAATCCATCACTTGCAAATTCAAAATTCAAGTTCCATTTTTTTAATAAGGAGGAAATGTACTTTTGATTCATATAATTATCCTCCACCACTAATAACTGTACATCCCCAAAACGGGTGGATAGTGATAGTTCGTTATCTTTAGAAGAACCAAATATTATCTCTCCATATTTTTGATAGCTCAAATTAAAAGTAAAAACAGTCCGTTGATTGATGGCACTCTCTACAGTGATATTTCCGCCTTGTATCTCTACTAGTTTCTTCGTAATCGCCAGTCCTAAACCTGTACCATCAAATTTTTGCTGAGTGCTTTTATTATCATCTATTTGCTTAAAGTTCTCAAAGATTAATTTTTGTTTAGCCTTGGGGATACCTATTCCCGTATCAAAAACTTGAAATTCTAGATCTAACTTATCTTCATTTTCATCCAGTAACTTTACGATAATACCTATTTCTCCTTCATTCGTGAATTTACTGGCATTGCCTAGTAAATTGATTAAAATTTGATTGAGCAATAATTCATCCCCTAGTACAAAATGATTGATACGTGAATCAATTTCGTAAGTGACTAGAATATATTTATTCTCTACTTTTAATTCTGTAGTTTTATGAAGATTTTCTATTAATTGCCAGATATCGAATTCTTTGATTTTTATATCAATTTCTCCAGCTTGTATCTTAGAAAAGTCTAGAATATCTGAAATCAATAACTTTAGAATATTAGAAGATTTGCTGAGGATGGATAGGTATTCTTGTTGCTCCTTGGTTGGACTAGAATCTTGGAGTA
>JBNMOV010000355.1:0-5328 GCA_051275765.1 Maribacter sp.
CGCTTCATTTTTATATCTAAATTAGATCGCTTTCCAAAAGATCCAATAACTATCTCTGATTGGTATTGCTTGTTTTGATTGGTAAATACTTCGAATTGGTCGTTCTTGAATTGAATATCTGTAACGTTTACGTGCAGTATTTCAGCACCATACTTTTTTGCTTTTTTAGATAATTCCCAATCTATGCAATAGCGGCTAATACTAAAACCTCCACTAGGTAATTTAATGTTTACAGATCTGCTTTGGGGTGTACTTAAAGTAAAGTCAACAATTTTTTTTGCTCCATAGTCGAATGGATTAAAATCTAGCACTTTTAAGTAAGGAAGTACTTCATTGGAGATATATTCGCCACAAACTTTGTGTTTGGGATATTCGTTTTTTTCTATTAAAAGTACAGATAATCCTTTTTTAGATAAATGCACTGCACTTGTCAATCCAGCTAGTCCACCGCCGACTATAATAACATTGTAAGACATTGTAATTTAGTTCAAATAGTCAGTTAAATTAGTAACCGTATAGCATAGCTATTTTAAATAACTATGATTGATAAGATTAACACCAATAAATAGTATGTTGTTTTAATTTATTTAAACTTTTGTATAGGAAAAAAATCTGAGGTGATAAAACTAATTCCGTTTGACTAAACTAATAAATGATCATAAGTTGGAATTATTTTGGGAGAGTATTATTAAAGTATAAGTACCCAGTCAAATTAAATTATAGCTTATAATGGTCTCTTTTCAAACTACTTTCCGTTTCAAAAATACTCACTACGCTATGGCGTAGTGAGTATTTCATGCCTCAATTAGCTTAAAATAGCCTCATTCTAATCCTATATATAATTTTGACTGGGTACTTATCATTCAGTGAATTTGTCTAGTATAAGACACAGACCATTGGAGTTTCAAAAACTCCAATGGTCTCGCCAAGCACTATTCACACTACAAACTTTTTACTTCATAAAACAGCAATTCGTTTTACTTTAAAGGATAGCGAATAAAAAACGCAGCATTGTATTGAACGCAGTAATTTTCACCCATTCTTTTTCTTTCAAGATTTGCTAATTAAAACTATCTTGGTGTTAATACGAATCTTAGTTTTAGCAATCCTTTTAGGTTGACCAAAACACTTTAGTTCAACGAAATGGCTGGCATCCCTATCTCTGCTATTTCATTAAACATCAATGGATGAATTTCATAAGTCATGAACTGTGTCAATGGAAAGGATTCCATGATTTCGATAACTTCCGATTCTGTTTCTGCTAATATAGTCGCCCAAAGTCTTTTCCTATCCAAGGAAAGTGTGTAAGTCAACAGTACCTTTTCTGTAAAAAGATCATTGACCATTTTCCTTTGTTTAGGAATAAGGTTAATGAATTGCATATCCATTTCTTCTGGTAGATTGAGAGCTACCATATACTGATTATATTCTTTTGCGTCTTCCATGTGCGATCATGCTTGTAGTATATTAAACGAATATACACATAAAATCGTTCTCTATAATGCTCAATTTTATGAAAATTCACCATTGATATTTGAAATATTTACTTAACAATATAAATCAATAATTATTTAGTGGACTTTAGATATACTCTTAATACAAAAAAACCTATTTTTGGGACTTCAATAAAAAAATAGGTCATGGCAAAACAATTGTCTTTAAGAGATGCGATACGTGAGGGGATGTCTGAGGAGATGAGAAGGGATGAAAATGTATTCCTAATGGGCGAAGAAGTCGCTCAATATAATGGTGCTTACAAAGTAAGTAAAGGAATGTTAGACGAATTCGGTGCGAAGCGGATCATAGATACACCTATCGCAGAATTAGGTTTTACAGGAATCGGTGTGGGTGCTGCTATGAATGGACTTCGTCCTATCATAGAATTCATGACTTGGAATTTTGCAGTTCTTGCATTTGACCAAATCGTGAACAATGCTGCTAAAACATTGTCACAGTCTGGAGGACAGTTCAATTGTCCAATTGTATTCCGTGGACCTACAGGTTCTGCTGGACAATTGGGACAACAACACTCTCAGACTTTCGAGGCATGGATGGCGAATACGCCAGGTTTGAAAGTAATTTCTACTTCAACTCCTGCTGATGCTAAGGGTTTAATCAAATCTGCCATTAGAGATAATGATCCAGTTTGTGTAATGGAATCTGAGGTTTGCTATGGTGACATCGCTGATGTTCCAGAAGGCGATTATACAATTCCTATCGGACTGGCTGCTGTCAAAAAATATGGAACTGATGTAACTATCGTTTCTTTCAATAAAATGATGAAAATAGCAATGGCTGCTGCTGTTGAATTGGAAAAGCAAGGCATTTCTGTTGAAGTGATCGATTTGAGGACTATTCGTCCTTTGGATCATGCTACACTAGTTGAATCATTGAAGAAGACGAATCGCATGGTTGTAGTCGATGAATCATGGCCATTCTGTGGTGTGAGTGCTGAAATTGCTTACGAAATGCAAAAATATGCTTTCGATTATTTAGATGCTCCTATCACTAGATTGAATGCTCAGGATGTTTCTTTGCCATATGCTTCTACTTTGGTGGATGCTTATTTGCCAGATGTGCCTAGAGTAATGCAAGCGGTGAAAGATGTACTCTACAGATAGATGTTGAGATTTCGAGATATTGAGATTTTAAGATTAAAACGGAATATGGCTTCGCCATATTCCGTTTTTCTATTGTAATAGTTTTTATCTTAAAATCTCAATATTTTAAGATCTATTTCACTTTAATGATGATAGGATAATGATCTGAACCATTGGAATCGCCGTTTCTTCGATCTATAACTGCGATATTTTCTGATACTAAGCAATGGTCTATCGCGAAGGAAAACAACTTGGATTTAGCTGACCAAGTTCCTAGTAAGCCAAAACCTTTTCTGGTATCTTTTAGTGTCGTTCCATCTGTGAGTCTGGAAAAATTAGCGGAGTATGCCGAGCAGTTCATATCTCCTACAATGATGAGATTTTCTGGATATGCCTTCGCCCAAGTATTGATTTCTTCTAACTGCTGATTTCTCAATGTAAAATAATCATGTCCTATAGGAGGAACAGGATGTACGCCTATAAAATGATAGGTTTTTTCTGTTGTTACAATATTTACATCATAAGAAGGCAGGCGACTACTCTCATATTCTTTTACTTTTAAATCCTTCAATTCATATTTACTGAAAATACCTATTCCAAAATTATCTGTACGAGGAACTGCATGATAATAAGGATATTTATTTTGTAATGTTTTTAATCCTTCTGTCCAAGCAGGCGTTAATTCCATAAAAAAGATAACGTCTGGATTTTCTTCATGAATAAAATTAACTACATCATTATAATTGGAATTAGAAGAAAGGATATTGGCACTGATTATTTTAATAGGTTTGTATATTTTTAATGCATAATTACTTTTTAAATAAGGACGAATACTTAAAAATATAAATAGGACTAAAATCGTATTTAAAATAACCAACCATTTATTTTTATTCCAATACCTAGCGGTTTTCGCTTTATAGACCTCCATCAGTGACATCGCTTGATTTTCAGTAGCTATTAATTTTTGGCCATCTGAAAACCTATTAACTCCTAGTAGAGAAATAAAAATCATGATTAAAAAATAGAACAAAAAATATACTCTGAAATTAGCCAATAACTCTAAAACCCAATGATAGCATGATAAGAAACTTAATGAAAAGAAAATCAATCCTGAAAAAGTAAAAAATGCAGCTACTTTGTTCTTCATGAATTATTCCTCTTTTCCTTTTTGATTTGTTTGAATTTCTTTTTATCCTTTTTCTTTAATTTCCAATGATTATTAACTAAAGCAAGCATCATATATCCCAGATTATCAAGGCTTTCGTTGGAATTCGCTAGTATAATTACACCTGTCTGAGTTTCTGGTACAAAATGAATGGTTACCTGATGTCCATTTCCTCTACCAGGATGAACGACCACATCATAATACTTTTTATGATCCACCATATGCCAAGCATAAGCAATATCTAAATCATCTGCCATTTCTGTAGAGATTCGATCATTAAAACAAGTATAAAAAATGCGAGATAATGGTGTATCTGTCAAGCCCATGTGTGCCTTAATAAAAATCATTAAATCATGTAATGAACTTTTTAACCCTAATGATCCTTCAAAAGATTGGAACGTTCTAAAACCAGTTTCTTGTCCACTTAAAGAATAACCTTTTGAAGCATTTTTTAATAATTTTTCATTGACACCTAAATACGTTTCTTTTAAACCTAAAGGATTTAATATTTTTTCATGTAATAATCGTTCATAAGAAATACCAGAAATATGTTCCATGATAATTTCTATCAAAGCATAATTGACATGAGAATAAATATATTTTTTGTCCTCTATATTTTTAAATGGAAATGAACCATAAAAAGATAATAAATCATCCTTGGTATAATAAGCATAAGGATCTTTAGGATTCTTTTCTTTTAATCCGAAATCTGTTGGAGTTCTTGGCAGACTGGATGTGTGCATCACCAAATCTCTTAAGGTCAGCGAATCAGATTTTTTATTCCTCACATCCTGTGGTAATAAATCATTAACCTTGTCATCATAATTAAATAATCCTTCATCTACTAGAACTGCCAATAATGACATCGTGAATACTTTGGTCAGGCTGCCTATTTCAAAAATAGTATGTTCATCCAAAGGTATTTCCTCTGTCTTAGAAGCGGATCCAAAATCTATGATGTAGGTAGAATCCTTATCTATCATTCCACAGATATATCCAGGAATTCTACCCTGTTTCATATTGGTATCATATGCAATGATACGTTCTGTGATTTTTTTCAACTCTTTGGTTCTTTGCCCCCAAAGGATCAAAGGCAAAATAAATAAAAGAATAGTGTGTATATATTTAGAATACAGCATAAGATTTGTTTTGAATAAATATCGAGGTATTAAGATATGGATATTTTGAGTAAGGTTGTATTTTTTAGAATCTTACGACAAATCTATTATTAAATTATTTTATCAAAATACTTGACAATTTATTATATAAACGAAAAAAATCACATAAAATAGTGCTTTAAAATGCCTCACTAATAAATACATAGATACCTAAATTACGTTTATTAAATCCAGCATTAGGATCTAAGCCATATCCTATATCAAATCTAGCATTGACTCGCTGCTCTTCGCTCAATATCATACGACCGCCTACTCCTACAGTAAATCTCATATCACGCAATGAAAAATCTTCCCATTTTTCATAAACCCTACTACCACTAGCAAATACAACCATACCCAGTTTTTTCCAAAGTTCCCAAAATTTAGCATTAGGTTTTTGCCAAAG
>JBNMOV010000356.1:0-5318 GCA_051275765.1 Maribacter sp.
ATGTCGTTATTCCTCATCATCATTCACTGAAATTAAAAGAATCCAATACTAAAGCTGTTTTGCATACTTTAGACGGATATGGACATTATGTGAGAAATAGTCCAGTTTATAATCGGGAGACTATGAAATTATTGGAACGCTAATTTCTACCTCTAGGAATAAGTGTTTTAGGATATACGACTATACTTTCATTGCCATCTTTAGCTACGCTACACACCCCAAAAAGGTAATTATCTATAATGATATTTTTCAGTGTTACATCTGTATCTAATCCTATGAATTTGGAATATTGCCAAACGGCGGATGTCGTTTCTCTCCAATATACTTTATAACCTGCGAGGGTTTTATCAGCAGGAATCGAATCCCATTTTAAACGAGTAGAAGGTTTTACTGCACCACCTATCATCACCAATTTAGGAGCTGGCGGCGACCAAGCGATGCCTGCCAAACAAATCGCATTTACAGCAGTCAGTTTTCTAGCATAATCAAAATCTACGCCTTCTATCACATCTCCATAAGCCACCCCGTCTTCAACTCTAATGTCTTGGTGCTGCATATCATAATTTTCATTCGTTTCCATGATACGTACTCCTGGAAATCCTGCATCATTAAAAGGCTTATGATGTCCTCCCCTACCAAATCGATCTAAGCGATAAATCATTTTGGGATTGAGGTAAGGCATATAACTTTCTGTCATGCGATGGATATATCTCGCCAATTGTCTAGAAGGACCATCCACTTCTCCTCCATAAAAACGATTCCAAATCTGTTGTTGCTCGTCTTGATTAGGTGGATTAGGTTCTGAAAATATCCTAAAAGAGCTATTATCAATCACGCCATTACTGCCCTTAATATTTCCTATCATATCATTATTGATCACTCCTACGATATTCCAATCATCTTTTTTCGCATCTGCTGCCAAGAATTTACCACCAAATAAACCTTGTTCCTCTCCAGATAAACCTACGAAAATAATACTCGTTGGAAAATCATATTTAGACAACACTCTTGCAGCTTCTATCACGCCTGCCATACCACTCGCATTATCATTCGCTCCAGGAGAATCTGAAGTTCCATCCAATGGATCTGTCACTCTAGAATCAATATCTCCAGACATAATAATATAACGATTAGGATAGGTCGTTCCTCTTTTAATCGCCATCACATTTACGATCCATGTATCTTCTGGAATTCGTCTGTTATCTTTTGCTGTAGCCAATCCCTTATGGTATTTTACTTCCAGACAGTTTTCACAATCAGTCGAAATCTGCTCAAATTCTGATTTAATCCATCTTCTGGCTGCTCCTATTCCCCTTATTTCTGAAAGCGTATCAGACAAAGTATGTCTCGTACCAAAACTGACCAATTTACGAATATCTTTTTCTATTCGTTCAGCTGATACCTCATCTATAATATCATATATTCTAGCATCTGTGGCTGGAGGATGAATTAAAGTTTGAGCATTGATATTTCCTAGGATGATAAAACTTAAAATGATAAGATAGACTCTCATAATGAATTGGATTGATTAACGCTCCTAAGTTAATCAGATTGAATTAAAAAGTAATGAAAGCGATATTTTTTTTTAGAAGTAGAACAAAAGAGAGAAAGGCAGTAGTGAAATGAATTCAATTTGGTATAAAACTGCTGTTTATAAGTAATCAGGTTGAGAATAGGGCATAAAAAAAGAGGCTCTTGGTTTCCCAAAGAGCCTCTTTTCCTTTAACTTGACAAATATCGCTTACAGAACTCTAACGTCTACTGCGTTTAGTCCTTTTCTACCTTCTTCAGTAGAAAAGTCCACCTTGTCTCCTTCGCGAATTTCATCAACTAATCCATTTGCATGGACAAATATATCCTTACCTCCATCATCAGGGGTAATGAATCCAAATCCTTTAGCTTCGTTGAAAAATTTTACTGTACCTTCCATTCTTAATAGTATTATTATATAAATAAAGTGCAAATTTAAGTCTATTATTTAATTTTAAAAAATAATTCGTCAATTATTATTTAAATTAAGTGTTTTTTAACTAAAATTTGCTGTATAACTACTTATTTAGCTATAAAACTGTCTTTTTACATAATATTTTGACACTAAATACGTAAAAAACTGCTCTAAAAATACCCATAATCGGTCAAATGCTCACATTTAAATGACTGGTATTACGCAAATGATAAATGTCCCAAAAAGAGGATCTGTTTATAGAAAGAGGTCCTCAAATAAAAATAGCGTTCCAAAGGAACAGCCAATAAACAGGCTGTTCCTTTGGAACGCACATAAAATTCTAATTAGAATAAGCAATAAACAGATTATTCCTATGAATCATCATACTTATTACTAATACAGATCTAAAACCTGCATTAATAAACATAGATTAGTATTATAGGAGCTTTTTTACCTTCTGTGTAACATTTAGTTAAATGATCTCCGTTATTTAGAATACTTCACAATTGATAACGAGAAGAAGGAGACTTTATTTAGCGTGTTTATAGACTGGTTGATATATCAAGAACTATCTTTTTATAACCTTAAAGACTTTAGAAAAGCTATCTTGAATTAACCTTAGAAAATATATACCACCTGACTCGTCTGTTATGTCTATTCTTATGGATTTACTTTCATTATTTGATTCAGATGCTAGAATTATTCTACCAGAAGAATCAATCAATTCATACTTTAGTCCATTAAGTTGTAAATCTTCAGTCGCTAATGTAATGATCCCATCTGATGGATTGGGATAAAGCGATAATTCCTCTAAATCTAGATTATTGATCGACACTGTATTGTCTCCCCAAACCTCTACAACAGCATTAAATCCTACGATATCATAATTATTAAGATCATCATAATCGAATGGGAAGTAATCATTCAGACCAAAATATGCTTCAGTGATTTCTGCAAAAAATTCTTTATCATTATTAAGTGCATAAGCTAAGTCTTGATTAAAATAATTACCATTTCCTGCATGATAAGATACGTTGGTATAAAGATTATTTGAGATCGCATTATTATATGCGTTGGTTATAACAGCACTATTGAAATTTAATACTCTATGATGATAAGCATGTGCCAACTCATGTAAAACCATATAGGGCTGGTTTTGATTCGTCCAGGCAACGAAGTTCGTTATATTTGAAATTTCTACACATCTTGCTTTTTCTGGAATATAACCGTTCTCTATCAACCAAGCTTCGCTAGGATGATATTGAGCTGCTCCCGTAGTCGTATTCCAATCCATAAAAATAGGCACCTCTTTTAATAAATCGACTTTAGCTTGATCGATATTGAATTCTACGATTTCTGCTAGACTGCTTTCTAATAAGTCGATAGCTTCGTTTGTCAAATCCGCATCCATGACGAAGGCATTTTCTTGGACGAGTACGTCAAAACCTGAAATCGCATAATTCGTATAGCCATTAATAGACAATTGTGCATGAACATTAGATGATAAAAAGGAAAGGAATATAATTAGTGTAAATATGACATGTTTCATTGTTGATATTTTTTTTAGCAGTTATACGCAATTGAATAATATATTTCGTATTGGATATGTTTACTCATTAGTGAGATAACGAGGCATAAAACACAGTCGTAGCCATAGCTACGACGAGTATTTGTAACGAAATAATCTTACGAATGAGTCCATTTATATACGAAAGGTATTATTCAATTGCGTATTAGTATTCATTTGAAAACGGTACCTTTTTAATTATTTCATAGGTTCTGCCCAATCTGAATTTCGTATAAAAACGGTGTATTGTACATAAGGTTTTCCTTTGTCTGTCAGTTCAAAAAGATCTGTTACAGGAAGTAATTGAATAGTCATATTCAATCTTTTAGAACCTGCATAAGGATTATTCTCACCAGTCATTTTTATCAAGGATTTATTATTATTTGGTGTCATTCGCTTAAAATCCTTTATCCCATAAATATACATGAACAACATATTATCAGCAGAAACAGGCATTTTAGTATATTTCCCCTCATCTCTCATAAATTCAGGCAATTGGCTACTAGGCATAACCATATGACTATCATTCATCATGAAATTTACGGATAGTATTTTATTCTCAAATCCCAAATCAGACTTTCTGATTTTTGAAGCTAACGGATGATTACCATTCACTCGATATTGAAATACATGATATAAACCAAAATAGCCATACAGTTTACTTTCTTCGAGCTTGTATTCTTTATATAGATTTTGGAAATTTTGAAACAGGATCTCTTCCCTATTCATTTTATCTCGGACGTAATTCAAATTAGATTTTAAATGAGAAAGAATAAATAAAGTATCCGCATTATTGGCATATAATATTTCTAAAGAATCAATTCTTTCACGAGTTAGATAATCTTCTGAAATAGTATCTGGAAAAAGCCCATCAATACAATCTAAAAATAGTGCATTATCTTGAATCCTATCTATTCCAATAAATTCGAATTTATTATCGTCAGGAAGTTGTTGATAATATTGATGTAATGCCCGATATTTATCAAAATAATCTTGGTTATCTCTTCCTTGTACCACCACCCATCTTTTCAGAATAGTACTTAATAATTCCTCATCTCCAGATACTAGAAAATCATTCAAAAGATTCGCCTGTATAAAATCAAGTTCAGCGATATAATGATTCACACTATGATTCTCATGTAAGTACTTAAAAAAATCGACATCAAACTTTAGAGGTTCTTCAAATCCGTGAACCTCTCCAACCAAAATTAATTGATTCCTTTCAATATCTTTTTCCATTATATCATATGCAAAATGCTCTCCTAAAGGAATGGTTTGGCTGTTTTCCTTCAAGTATTTCACATACTTACCACCAGTGCTATATTCCCATAAATGAAAGCCAGCATAAAGTATAGCTATAAATAATAGAGAACCTAAAAAAAGTCTTAATGTCCATTTGAGGATTTTCTTTATCATCTTTGTAAGGTAAAATTGTTTAAAAAATAGTTATTATTTAGATCCAGTTGTTTAGCAAAGTCTATCAAAACTTTAAGATAGTAATAATTCTACCGTATCATTCTTTATACTTTCATGATCTTATACCAATCCATATCTGAAATCTATATTCTTACCAAAGGAGGAAAAGTGGATAAGTCCGCTAATAATTTGTTATAAATATTCATTTTTTCAAGATATTTATTATTTTTGTTTGTACCAAAAGGAATAAAATATAAAGCAGAAATTAAGTGGAGTTCCTAGTAAAAATGTGACTAAGTAGTTAGTCAAGCTAATAGTGTCGGTTATATTTTTAGTGTAATTTTAGTCTGAACGAGGCGGAGGTTCACGATTTTAGCCATAGCTAAATGA
>JBNMOV010000357.1:0-5297 GCA_051275765.1 Maribacter sp.
GTAACCTTCACTGGGGAGCAAGTCATCGCAGGACAAAAACTAGCAGATATCTATGCTCCAGATCTCATTACTGCACAGCAAGAACTACTCGAAGCCCAAAAATTATTGGATTTTAACCCCAATTTATTAGAAGCTGTTCGCAATAAATTACGCTATTGGAAAATTAATGAATCTACCATTCGCTCTATTGAACAAAGTGGAAAAATTCAAGAAACATTTCCATTATATGCACAAGAATCAGGTGTGGTATCTAATAAAAAAGTATCCGTAGGAGATTATGTCAAACAAGGAGAACCACTTTTTGAACTCATCAATTTGGATAAAGTTTGGATACTTTTTGATGCTTATGAGGAAGATTTAGCTGATATAAGATTGGGAGACAGAATTGAATTTACAGCATCCACCATTCCTAATAAAACCTTTAAATCAGCGATTACATTTATCGATCCTATTCTCAATGCTGAAACAAGGACTATTTCGTTAAGAGCGGAAATATCAAATGTACGTGGTTTGCTCAAACCAGAAACCTTAGTCTATGGAATGCTCAACAAAGTACGAAAAACCAAAGGACAACTAACTGTTCCAAAATCTGCAGTGATGTGGACAGGAAGAATGTCTGTCGTCTATGTCAAATTACAGGACACAGAAATCCCTTCCTTCAGATATAAGGAAATTGAAATAGGAGAAGAAATTGGAAAGAGTTATCAAATTATCAAAGGCTTGGAAAGAGGAGAAGAAGTCGTGACTTATGGCAGTTTTACCATAGATGCAGCTGCACAACTCAATAACCAAGCTAGCATGATGAACAGAAATGTAAAAGAGAAAAAAGATGATGATGGACAAGCACCTAATTTTTCTTCTAATACACCAGATGAATTCAAGCAACAACTAAACAACTTGATTAATCAATACATCATACTAAAAGATGCATTGGTAGAAACAGATGCCAATCAAGCTAAATCTTCTATTGAGAAACTTTTGTCTAGTTTAAAAAAGACAGATATGGCTTTGCTAAAGGGTGATGCTCATATCTATTGGATGGAACAACACAATGCTATTCTTACACATAGCAATAAGATAACAGAAGCAGAAGATGTCGAAAAACAACGAACTCAGTTTGGCTTTGTTTCTGAGGCGATTATACATGCTTTGAACGCTTTTGGAACGATAGGTGAAGCACTTTATATCCAGCACTGCCCTATGGCATTTGACAACGAAGGTGCAGACTGGATTTCTAATGAAGAAGGCATCAAGAATCCATATTTTGGAGATAAAATGATGAAATGTGGGCTAGTCAAAAAATCTATTAATTTAAATCAATAAATTTTTTAAAATTTTATAAATATCTAAATTATGAAAACATTTAGAATAATGTTAGTTGTGTTATCTATTTCTCTTGCAGGCACAGTCCTCTATTCCTGTGGTTCAAAATCCACTTCAACTAGTACGGAGAAACAAGGAAAAGAATATACCTCTGAATACATCTGCCCTATGCATTGCGAAGGAAGTGGAAGCGATTCAGCAGGTACTTGTCCTGTTTGTAAAATGGACTATGTACAAAATGATAGCCATGAAGGGCATAATCATTAATTTTTA
Source organism: Maribacter sp. (assembly GCA_051275765.1). Taxonomy (GTDB): domain Bacteria; phylum Bacteroidota; class Bacteroidia; order Chitinophagales; family Saprospiraceae; genus JAHDCE01. The sequence continues at coordinate 1,597 of JBNMOV010000357.1, forward strand.
ATTTTTAATTTTTAAATATTTTACAATGAAAAATTTATTACTTATTTCATTTGCCTTGTTTGCGTTTGGCTTGGCTTCCACTGCTCAGACCAATGTAAACTTTAATATTAATCATAAGTTAGGAACAGCTGATTTTGCACTCAATTCAACCTCTACCAACGATATGGGGCATGATTTTAATGTGACAAGATTGGAATATTATATTTCGCAAATCAGCATAATCCATGATGGAGGTATCGAAACTTTAGTTCCAAATCTTTGGATATTGGTAGATGCTAGCAATGGTACTACAAGCAATGTGGATTTAGGAAATCATGATGTAACTGATGTTGAAGGGATAGAATTTTATATTGGAGTAGATGCAAGTCACAATCATGATAATCCTGCTGACTATGCGGCAGGACATCCTTTAGCTCCAACATCTCCATCCATGCATTGGGGATGGGCTGCTGGATATCGTTTTATTGCCTATGAAGGAAAAGGTGGGGCTAACTTTGATCAAACTTTCCAACTTCATGGATTAGGAGATGCTAATTATTACAGAAGCAATATAAGTGTTTCCTCTACTGCCAACAATGGTAGTGTAAGCATTGATTTAGATGCAGATTACGCAAGAGGATTGGAAGGAATTGCACTCAATAGTGGCTTGATTGTACATGGAGAAGCTGGAGATGCCAAATTAGTCATTGAAAATTTCAGGGATTATGTATTTCAAGCTTCCACAACTTCTGTTTCAACAATAGACATCAGCGAGATAAACAGTTTCGAAGCCTATCCTAATCCAACTACAACAGGAATTACTAATCTTTTAATTTCTTCAAGTAAGGATTTGAATTATGAAGTGTCTGTTACAGATATACTAGGAAGAGAAATCAAGCACTTCACTAATGTATCATCTAATGAGCGTATTGAACTCGAATTAGGTAACAAAGGACTTTATTTCATCAGTTTAATCAAGGAAGGTAAAGCTGTTTTGAATAGGAAGTTACTTTTTAATTAAGAGCAGGTTTAAATTTAATACTTTGGATTAAAAAGTCAATTTTAAACAAGATCAAAGTATATTTTAATATATTGGTAATGAAGTGGTTCTGTCTATTATTTATTGTTATGCTCATGTTTTCTTGTCAAAACGATAAGATGGCAGAGCCACTTCTATTTCCAGCATTAATGGAAATACCTGAACATTTTCCTGATGTAGAATTTCCTGAAGGAGCAGAATTTACTTTAGATCGATGGAAACTAGGGAAAAAGCTATTTTATGATGAAGTCATGTCCATTGATTCCTCTATAAGTTGTGCCTCTTGCCATAAACAGGAATTGGGATTTAGTGACGATATCGCATTCAGTTTAGGAGTGGAAGATAGATTGGGAACAAGAAATGCACCTACATTGGCAAATGTTGCATACCATCCATATTTTACACGAGAAGGTGGAGTTCCTTCTTTAGAAATGCAGATATTCGTACCAATACAAGAACATAATGAATTTGCATTTGATATTGTATTATTAGCTGAACGCCTTGCCACAGATTCAGTATACATAGAAATGGCACAAAAAGCTTATGACAGGACACCTGATCCCTACTCCATCGTCTATTCTTTAGCCTGTTTTGAAAGGAGTCTGATTAGTGGAAATAGTGCGTATGATAAGTATTTGAACAATACTGATAATCATGGGATGAACGAATCCGCACTTAGAGGAATGGACTTATTTTTCAGTGAAAAAACCAACTGCTCCCAATGCCACAATGGTTTTGATTTAAGCAATTATGCTTTTGAAAATAATGGGCTTTATGTCGAATATGAGGATGAAGGAAGACTTAGATTGACAGGTCTAGAATCTGATAGAGCATTATTCAAAGTACCTTCTTTAAGAAATATAGTACTCACAGCACCTTATATGCACAATGGATCTATAGCCACACTCGATGATGTAATAGAACATTATACTTCTGGTGTACAAAACCATCCTAATAAGAACCCCATTGTACAAACCATCGAACTTTCAGATATCGAAAAGGATGATCTTATCCAGTTTTTAGAATCTCTAACAGATCATACATTTATTAATAATCCATTCTTTAGAGAATAAATTTATCCATATGAAACATATAATATACCTAGTATTATCCTTTTTTCTCATTATATTCTTAATTGCTTGTGATAAGGATAGTAATAATGCTGAGCCTGTGGAATATGATGGTACCACATACATACTAGATCATCAAGGATTACCTCCACCAAGCAATCTTCCAACAGATAATATACTCACAGAACAAGGAGTACAATTAGGCAGAATGTTATTTTATGAACCAGCACTTTCTGGAGATGGCTCTCAGTCATGTTCCAGTTGTCATAATCAACCTGATGGTTTTTCAGATACACTCAGATTATCTTTAGGTATCCAAGAATTAGAAGGAAAAAGACAGGCTATGCCTATTTTTAATTTGGCTTGGCATAGTAATCAGTTCTTTTGGGATGGGCGTGCAAATCTACTTAGAGATCAAGCACTTTTGCCTATTCAAGATGAATTGGAGATGGATGAAACACTCGAAAATGTCATCACTAAATTGGAAGATATGCAAATGTATAAGGATCAATTTATGAGGACCTTTGGTTCAGAGGAAATTACTTCTGAAAAAATGGCTTTAGCTATGGAACAATTCATGTTGAGCATTGTTTCTCATGATTCAAAATATGATAAGTATCAAGCAGGCTTAGTTCAGCTTACTGAAAGTGAGGAAAGAGGAAGAGCTTTATTTGAAACAGAATACAATCCATTTTTCCCTGAAACATCAGGTGCGGACTGTGCACATTGTCATGGAGGAGCCAATTTTGAAAATGATGATTATATGAATAACGGATTAGATATAGATGCTAATTTCATGGATATGGGCCGAGCAGAAGTAACAATGAATCCTAATGATAATGCAAAATTCAAAGTACCTTCTCTAAGAAATATAGCAGTCACAGCACCTTATATGCACGATGGAAGATTCAGTACTTTAGAGGAAGTTGTAGAACACTATAATTCAGGAATTCAAGAATCTTCAACAGCTGATTTTGCCATATTGAATACTAAAGAAACAGGCTTACTTCTTACGGAACAAGACAAGCAAGATTTGATTAATTTCTTGCATACCCTAACAGATGATACTTTTTTAAATAATGATGATTATAAAACACCATTTTAGATGAAATACTTTCCATTTTTGTTTTTTTACGCTATGCTTATTTTGAGTTGTGGAGTAGAAAAAAAATACGATACTCCTTCTATCAAAAAAATACAAAGTCCTTGTAAAGAAGGTGGCGAATCCAACCTATTTGTCAGTCAAAATAATAAAGCTTACCTATCATGGGTAGAATATGTAAATGATTCAACAGATGCTTTGATGGTCTCAGAACTGATAAATGATGAATGGACCAATCCAAACCTTGTTTCTTCTGGCTCAGATTGGTTTGTGAATTGGGCGGATTTCCCATCAGTAGTTAAATATGATACAGGCGAATCATATTTAGCTGCACATTGGTTACAAAAAAGCGAAAATGGGATCTATGATTATGATGTACATATCTCACAATCAAAGGATAATGGTAAAACATGGTCTCCATCATTTGTCATACATAAAGATAGTATAGCTGCTGAACATGGTTTTGTAAGCATGGTTCCTATTAGTAAAAAATACATTTTTGCGACTTGGC
>JBNMOV010000358.1:0-5263 GCA_051275765.1 Maribacter sp.
GTTAAGATTACTTTATTATTAATTGATTTGACAAACAATACTTAAGTAATATCTGTTTAAAAGAATAATGGCAGTTTATTACAAAAAATTACCATAGCAACAATACTAAGTTAAGATACATGAAGAAATTTTCGCCCAAAGTAAAAATCGTTATCTCTCGAAGCATGGAAGAAGCCAAGCGATTGGGACACGATTATATTGGTACAGAACACTTACTACTAGGTATCATCCAACGAGTGGAAAATCTAGCCTGTAAGGTACTTACTTCATTAGAAGTAGATAAAAAAGAATTGAGGCATTTGATTGAAGACTCTGTTTTCAGAAGAAAACTGCCTACCGCTCATCTTAAGATAGGAGAATTACCATTAGATAAGCACGCAGATCGCGTTTTGAAGGTAGCATTCCTAGAAGCTCGCCAAATGAAGAGCGAAGCCATAGGTCCAGAACATCTTATGTTATCCATTCTTAAAGATAAGGATAATCGTGCGTCTCGTATTCTCGATGAATTTGATGTGGATTATGATGCGTTCAGAAATGAATTATATTTCATGGGACAAGATGATGATATACCTAATATAAAGAATGAAGCACCTGGTGACCCAGGAGATCCAGAAGAACCATTCGAAGAAGAGCAGCGTTTCCAACAGCCTCGCAAAGGTGCTTCTAAATCTAGAACTCCAGTATTAGATAATTTTGGAAGAGATGTAACTAAATTGGCTGAGGAAGGAAAACTCGATCCTATCATTGGTAGAGAAACTGAGATAGAAAGAGTTTCACAGATCCTAAGTCGTCGTAAAAAGAATAATCCAATTCTTATTGGAGAACCTGGTGTGGGTAAAACTGCTATTGCGGAAGGTCTTGCTTTGAAAATCATCAAGAAGCAAGTATCTAGAACTTTATTCGGCAAAAGAATCGTTATGCTAGATTTGGCTGCTTTGGTAGCTGGAACTAAATATAGAGGACAGTTCGAGGAAAGAATGAAGGCAATCATGAATGAATTGGAGAAGTCAAGAGACGTGATTCTTTTCATCGATGAAATCCATACCATAGTAGGTGCTGGAGGTGCTACAGGTTCTTTGGATGCTTCCAATATTTTCAAACCTGCATTAGCAAGGGGAGAATTGCAATGTATCGGAGCATCTACATTGGATGAATACAGACAGTATATAGAAAAAGATGGAGCATTGGATCGTCGTTTCCAAAAGGTACTCGTAGAGCCGCCTTCTTTAGACGAAGCGGTACATATCTTGATCAATATCACGCCTAAGTATGAAGAATTTCACAATGTGCAATATTCAGAAGAAGCGATTAAAGCTTGTGTGAGTTTGAGTGATAGATATATCAGTGATCGTTTCCTCCCAGATAAAGCGATTGATGTATTGGATGAAGCAGGTGCAAGAGTGCATTTGAAAAACATCCACGTTCCTAAGCATATTCTAGATTTAGAAGAAAAGATAGAATTAATAAAGGATCGAAAGAATAGTGCAGTTAAAAATCAGCAGTATGAAAAAGCAGCTGATTTGAGGGATCACGAATCCAAGTTACTTCGCCAATTAGAATTTGCGAAGCAAGAATGGGATGAAGATTCCAAAACTAAGCGTTATCCAGTAACAGAGGAAGACATCGCAGAAGTAGTAGCGATGATGACCAGTATTCCTGTTCAGAAAGTGGCACAAAGTGAGAGCAATAAGCTCGTGAAAATGTCCGACGATTTAGGTGGAGCTGTAATTGGACAGGACGAAGCTATCAAAAAGGTGACTCGTGCTATCCAAAGAAATAGAATTGGATTGAAAGATCCATCCAAGCCGATTGGTTCGTTCGTATTCCTAGGCCCAACAGGTGTAGGTAAAACGGAATTAGCTAAGGCTTTGGCTAAATATATCTTTGATTCAGAGGATGCACTCATTCGCATAGATATGAGTGAGTACATGGAAAAATTCGCTATCAGTAGATTGATAGGAGCCCCTCCGGGATATGTAGGTTATGAAGAAGGTGGACAGTTGACTGAAAAAGTGAGACGAAAGCCTTATTCTGTTATCCTTTTGGATGAGATAGAAAAAGCACACCCAGATGTTTGGAATGTAATGTTGCAAGTATTGGATGATGGTCAATTGACAGATGGATTGGGTAGAAAAGTAAATTTCAAGAATACCCTTATCATTATGACTTCTAATATTGGTATTCGTGATTTACAGTCCTTTGGTCAAGGTGTAGGATTTGCTACACAGACAAGAGAAGATAATAATGAGGAAGATGCTAAACGTGTGATTCATAATGCACTGAAGAGTACTTTCTCTCCTGAATTCTTGAACAGATTGGACGATGTGATTATTTTCAATAGTTTATCACAGGATGATATTACTAAGATTATCGACATCACATTGAAAGAGCTGTATGGTAGATTGGAAATCATGGGCTTCAGCTTGAAGATGACCAAGGAAGCGAAACAGTTCGTAGCAGAAAAAGGTTATGATCCTAAGTTTGGAGCTAGACCACTACACCGTTCTATTCAACGATACATCGAAGATCCATTGGCAGAATATATTTTGAATAATAATCCTAAAGAAGGGGCTAAATTCGAAGCTGTCATGAATAAGGAGAAGGATGGTTTAGTGATTAAAAAAGCGAAAAGTTCTGCTACTAAGAAGGAAATTTAAAGTAGTCTTTTCAATACATAATAGAAGCAGCGATTCAAATGATTTTGAGTCGCTGCTTTTTTGTTTGTGTTATGTAAGAATCAGTTGATAAATAGTAGTATCAACCACTTTCTAAACAACTTCAATTTAAAAATCCCTAATTTTCAAATTATTGAAAATTAGGGATAACTCATTTTTTAATAAAAGACACTTAATGATATATTTATTCTACTACAACCTCAATACATTCTTCGAGGTAAGTGCATGTTGAGGATTCGTGTAGGATACAAACTGTATAAGTTCCTACATCATCAAACGAATAATTAAAGATATCATCTCCATTGGAAATATTGCCTTCTTCTTCTATTATTTCTCCATCTACAGCCCAGCCATACCAATCAATACTATCAGAATAACTAGCTGTGAATACAAAATCAACCCCGTTTTGAGTAAATGAAATTTCAAATTCAGGACAACCATCTCCTGGTCCTTCTTCTTCAACAACAACTGTATGACAAGCAAAAACTCCCTCTGGACAATCAGGTGTTTCTATGCCTGCACATATTTCATAAGCTCCTGGAGTACTAAAGTCAACTGCGTAAATCAAACCATCACCTACATAAGCTCCATTTACTGTCCAAAAAACTTGGTCTGAATTATCTTCATTAGGAAATGAAACAGCAAACTGATGTTCAGATGGACTTTCTGTATAAACTAATGACATTTCAGGACAACCTGTTGGGGGAGTTGAATCACTTTCGACTACAATGGTTTCACAGTATTCTGTACCTTCTGGACAGTCGGGTGTTTCGGTAAAAATACAAACTTCGTAGGATCCCGCAGTAGAAAAACTAGTTTCAAATAGATTATCTCCATTCACTGTGGTTCCCTCTTCTTCAGCCACCTCTCCATTTATTGTCCACCCATACCAAAAGAGCGTTTCGATTTCTGGAAAATCTGCTTCGAAATAATAATCGTTTACTTCATTGGAATAAGTAAAAGCTAATTCAGGGCAGCCATCAGAACTAGAATTTGTTGTGACTTCATTTTCTCCACAGGAAAATAGTAAAGAAGCTGCTGCTAAGAACATTAATGATTTAAAAACAATGTGTAAATTCATAACATTTTTTTTATGATTTATAAATAATACCAATTTGTATTTATAAAGTCGCATTGGATTTGGTAATAAATTTGATGAATTGTGAGGCGAAAAATGCAGACATAGCCGTAGCTATGGCGAGTATTTTTAACGAAGCAAGTCATTAAATTTATCCAATTATATGCGACATTTATGATTCAAATTGGTGTAAGGCATAGCACTCTCAGGACTTTATCCACGAGAGATAAGCCAATCAAAGTATTATGATGAAAAATTTATTCTATTAAGGAATCTAAGTAATGATGATTTGAACAAATGGATTTAATGGTTTGGTTAGACATTGCACGTACCGTTTTATGAAGCCATTCTTTTACTTTTTCGATATTTTCAAATACCTTATTTTTGAACTGTTGCTTTATGTGTCGCCAAACCTGTTCACAAGGATTGAGTTCGGGACAACGTCTGGTATATGCGGCGTGACCAGATTTTAACAGGCATGACCGTCATATACTTTGTTATGGACTTTTATTTATTTTCCTTTCATTATTTTTTCAATTACTTTTTGGCCAGTCTCTAGGTCTTTGATTTCAAGTAGGTAAATCCCATGAGCTAAAGTTTGAATATCAATTACAGACTGATTTGTCGTACTCATAATTAATATTCCTTGTAAGTTATAAAAAGTTGCTTCGTACTTTATATTGCCCGAAATATCAATGTTGATAATATCTACTGCAGGGTTCGGGAATACAAAATAATCCGAAGCAGAAGCTGTTGAGGAGATTTCATCTATTCCAACGGTCACGGTCAGACAGTCTGGGTAAGTATCGCAATTACATGTTAACTCCATTTCTTCGTTGGTAAATGGAATAATCGGATTATTTACATCAAGATTGGCCGGATGAGTTTCTGTTCTACCGTCACATTCGAGCAAATTATCAGCCCAATAATTAGTTATAACATTATAAACGCCATTATCACAGTCCCCATTCTCGTTATAAACGATAACATCTCCTTCAACTTTAATATCACCATGAAGCAGATATGCTTACTTGAGCACGCATCCCAACAATAGCATTATCGGAAAGCGTATTATTTTCCAGAAAGGCTTGTCCTCTAGCAACTGCATTGTCCGTCATAGTTGTTGAATGACTTACAAGGGATTATCTTTCACTACTGCATTTCCGCTAAGCGTGGCATGGTAAAGCATTGCAGTATTCTCAATACGGACATTTCCGGTTAATACTGAATTACCTCTGACTATAGCATAGGGACCGACATAGACTGAGTTATCTACAGAAGCACCGACTTCTATCCATCCCCCTCCATTTGGATGAAGGCTCCCATTAGTTTTTATTTGAGCTCTAAAATTTTCAGGCTCTTGAAAACCCTCTGGATAAGCACCGGATATGGTTAAGTCATAAGGATATCGAAACTTTTTAGGATAGCCCTGCCAAGTGTCGTTGGTTTGATTGGTCATGATACCGCTCGGTGGTGCACCCATGACAACAAAGTATAGGAATTCTTCATC
>JBNMOV010000359.1:0-5243 GCA_051275765.1 Maribacter sp.
GTAATTTTAGTCTGAACGAGGCGGAGGTTCACGATTTTAGCCATAGCTAAATGAGTGGTTCTCTAACGAAGTGCAGGCTAAAAGGACGCAAAAATACTCGACACTATTAACTTGACTGACTACTAAGCCATTTTCCTATTATTTTATTGCAGCACACAAGGATAAATAGCTGTCAATGCTTTATCTTATGATGGAATAAATGAATATACTGCTTTAGGAAGTCCTACAGGACTTCAACTCCCTGATTATACAATTACCTTATGGTTTTATTCAGAGGATAATACAAAAAGCATTCTAACCAGAGGAATATCTCAAAGCTCAAATGCTTCAAAGACTTTTGATTTATATGGAAATGGTAGCGACTTGGTATTATTTTTAAATAGTAATGGCGGATCAGGACATACGCACAACATAGGCACTTACGAAACCAATCAATGGAATCATCGCCATTACAAAAGAAGATAGCCTTATTACGACGACTTTCAAAGGAGAAATTTATATTTTGGATAATCGTGGTGCTATCGTGACGAAAAGGATAATAGATGGAGATCCAGCGATAGAAATCAATGACTTACCTAATAGTATTTATTATTTAAAAATAGGAAAAGATACTGAAAAGGTGATCATTCATAGAGGATGATAAATCCATTTTATATACCTTCATATTCCCATCAGTATTTCAAATATTGATGGGGAGATGTATTTTTATTTAGGGAGTAGATTATATTTTCCTATTCTCTTATCTACTGTAAATAATTCTGTACTTTTGTTGTTCATAATAATACCAACTCATGTTTAGAATCTGTATCAGTATAAGACATAAGTAACAGCTCAAAATATCCACATGAAAGAATTCATCCAAGGAATGCCAAAGGCAGAACTCCATTTACATATCGAAGGGACTTTCGAGCCAGAATTGATGTTTGCAATAGCCAAGCGTAATAATAAGGAAATCAAATATGATAGTGTAGAGGCATTGAGAAATGCTTACAGTTTCAATAATCTTCAAGAGTTTCTAGACATCTATTATGAAGGAGCTAATGTATTAATTGTGGAACAGGATTTTTATGATTTGACATGGGCGTATTTAAGTAAAGTCCATGAGCAAAATTTAGTTCACACAGAAATATTTTTCGATCCTCAAACGCATACAGACAGAGGTATTCCTTTTGATATAGTTATCAAGGGAATTCGCCGGGCGATGGAAGATGGACAAAAAAAGTTGGGTATCAGTTATCGAATTATCATGTCATTTTTAAGGCATTTGGATGAGGCTTCCGCTTTCAATACTTTGGAGCAAGCGATGCCTTATAAGGATTGGATTGCTGGTGTTGGATTGGATTCTTCAGAGCTAGGAAATCCTCCTTCTAAGTTTGAACGAGTGTTTGCGAAGGCTAGAGAATTGGGTTTGCCTACTGTTGCACATGCAGGTGAAGAAGGCCCTGCTGAATATATTTGGGAAGCTTTAGATTTATTAAAAGTTGTTCGCATCGATCATGGAAACCGTTGTTTGGATGATGATAAATTGGTTCAACGATTGGTGGATATTCAGATGCCGCTTACGCTGTGTCCTTTGTCAAATTTAGAATTAAAAGTCATCAGCGATATGAAAGACTATCGTTTGGTAGAAATGATGGACAAAGGTTTATTAGCAACGATACATTCTGATGATCCAGCTTATTTTGGTGGCTATATGAATGAGAATTATGAATCAGTAGCTGACGCCTTGAATTTATCTAAAGAACAAATTATAACCTTGGCTAAGAATAGTTTCAAAGCAAGTTGGTTATCTGATGAGGAGAAAGGAAATTGGATATTGAAATTGGATGATTATCTAGCAAAAAACTAATGATAATGCGCTTTTGAATAAGGTTTGCTAATACGAACAGAATTATTTAAAAGCGTAATTATTCCACAGTAAACCTCGAAATATGTAAAATATCACGAATTCCACCTTTTCTTATAACTAGATAATACAAACCTTTTTCAAGAGCAAATTTACTGCTACAGTAAATAAAGAGAATAAAAATATCCAATATGGAAACGCTCGTTTTTTTGCTTGCTTGGATTCAAGGAGAATAATCAGTATTGATCACCAATTTCACGTATTCTTTCATCTAAATATCTCTACATCTAATAATCTAACCATCTCTTAAAACGGCAATTTATCCAAATCTACATTACCACCAGTCAAAATAATTCCAACTCGTCTTTTTTTGAATATTTTTTTGTTGTCCATGACAACAGCTAAAGGAACAGCACAAGAAGGCTCAATGATGATCTTCATTCGTTCCCAAACCAATTTCATTGCTTTGATGATAGTTTTTTCCTTCACTGTGATGATGTCAGAGACATTATTCAAGATGATAGGAAAAGTCTTGTCGCCTAGATTGCTATGCAATGCATCGCAGATAGTATCTATGTTTTTATTGCCTTTTAGTTTTTTTGCATAGAAAGATCGATAAGCATCATCAGCATTTCTAGGTTCTGTTCCTATGACTTCCAGGTCTGGACAGAGTTCTTTTGCCACTATCGCCGACCCACTCAATAATCCGCCACCACTTACAGGAACCAGTAAATAATGCAAATCATTCTTATACCTCAATAATTCTAATGCAGCAGTCCCTTGTCCTGCAATTACATGATAATCGTTATAAGGATGGATGAATGCAAGCTCTTTCTCTTTGCTTATTTTTTCTGCTGCATCCTGTCTCGCATTGATGTTAGATTTGCAGAAGATGACCTGAGCACCATAATCTTTACAGGCAGATATTTTCGATTTGGTAGAATTTAGAGGCATCACGATATAGGTAGGTACATCGAGCAGTTTTCCCGCCATCGCTACACCTTGTCCGTGATTTCCAGAAGAATGCGTTACTAAACCATTCTCCAATTCCTTGTCCTTTAAAGATAAAGCAGCACTAATCGCTCCCCTCATTTTAAAAGCACCTGTTTTTTGGAAATTTTCGCACTTGAAATAGATTTCACAGCCCAGCATATCATTAATGCTAGAAGACGTAAGTACAGGCGTTTCATGTATGTATTCTGTTATGAAAGCATGAACTCGCTCTATATCATCTAAAGTAGGGACTTCAGATAAATTAGGCAGTCTTTTTCTTTTTTCGGACATATATTTCTTTATCTACTTCTGCCACAAAAGTACCATCATCATCGATGACTTGTACCTTATACCAATAAGTTTTTTTGCCAATAGTATCAATTTCTTTTTTTATAGCCATGATTTCACTCATAGGTATTTCAAACATAGCAGAAACGGTACCTTTCCCGGGGCGGATAAAGTTAATTTTTGCTGATTTATCCCAAACAATATAATCTCCCCCTAAGTTCATCATGATAATAAACATGAAATGTGGATCACACATCGCATATAGTGAGCCACCAAAATGAGAGCCCACTATATTTCGATTGTACCAACGCATTCTTAATTCTACCTTTATCCTTGTAATTTCTTCATTCACATCAGTAATGCGAATACCAGAAAAGAGAAAAGGAAAATACCAGTTGATATACTTGAAACGCTTACGCCACTTTTCTTTTGTCCTCATATTTTGCAAATATAGTTAGCAATTAGAAAGTGCCAAATATTAATAGCAGTCTTTTTGATAAGTGTGTATTTTGGATAACATTTTTTTATTTTAAAAAAAGATCAACCATTTTGTGATTATTTTAAAAAATCAACGAATAACGTAGTAGGAACAGGTGATTAGATAGGAGTTTAGCTTACAAAATCTCCTAAACCTATAAAATTTTAAAAACACCAATTTTGCATTCATCAAAAAGAAAAGAACAATTTATTGAGATGCTAAAGAAGCATAAGAAGATCTTATATAAGGTCATCTATTCTTATTGCAAAAACCCAGAAGATAGAAAGGATTTGGAACAGGAAATCGTAGTTCAGCTTTGGAAATCAATGAGTTATTATGATGAGAAATATGAATTATCCACATGGATATACAAAGTAGCGATGAATGTTTCCATCTCCTTTTATCGAGAAGGAGCAAAACGAACAAAAAATACTGCTCCGTTAGATGATTATATTTTTCAAATATCAGATGATAATGGCAAATCTGAAGAATTGAGTCATAGAAAGCAATTGTTACATAACTTCATCAGTCAATTAGATGAACTGAACAGAGCGATCATGTTACTCTATCTAGAAGATTATGGCTATAAGGAAATAGCTGAAGTCATAGGAATTACAGAAACGAATGTAGCTACGAAGATTAGCAGGATTAAGCAGGAATTGAGAAATGATTTTTCAGAAATAAATTGATAACAATATGGAACTGGCTGATATAAAGAACCTTTGGAAAGAGGAATATAAGGAATTGGAAAAGAGAATTTCTATTAACGAAAAAATAGTGATGGAAATGAATATGAAAAAGCAAATGAAAGATGTAGGCAACTTATATAATCTTTACACAGTAGGAAATTTTTTCGGACTTATGTACGGACTTATTTCCTGTTATACATTTTATTTAATGATAGACGAATGGGTATATAGTATTCCTGTTCTCATTGGAGGCTTGGTGATGTTGAGAGGTATTTCTGTCCATTATGGAATCGAAAAGCCTAATATGAATAGCATGTCTATTGTAGAATTGCAGAAATCCATTTCTAAATTTAGAATGCATGCAGCTAAGTATAAAATGTATGATGGAATATGTACCATTTTCTGGATGTTGACTATAATTCCCGCTTATTTAAAATACATGTATGGTATGAATATTTATGGAAATATGAGAGATTTGAATACGTTCTTATTCATCATTGTTGGCATGGTTCTATATTTGTCTGTCTTCACTTTTTACTTTTATAAAAGAGCGAATAGAAATTTATCCGAAACAGAAAAATCTTTAAATAAATTGATAGAATTTGAGCAATAAAATGTGTATATTGTAGTACAATAAAACACATGAATTTACTCAACGAAAATAAGCTAGTTTGGTCTGCTATAGTAGCGAATTGCAATATGAATCGCAAGCGAAATCTAGCAGGAGTAAACAGCTACGAAAAAGACATTGATTTTAATGTATTGGATTTTATTTATGCTAAGATAAATGAAAATCAAAAAGTCAATTGGATGGATATCTGTTGTGGAGAAGGAAAGGCAATTATTCAAGCGAGTCATGATTTAATTAAAGGAGGAGTAGGAGATAAAGTTGAATTAGAAGGAATGGATTTAGTGGATATGTTTGATACATATTCACTAAATCATATTA
>JBNMOV010000360.1:0-5232 GCA_051275765.1 Maribacter sp.
CCACTAAACGCTGAAAGGCGGAACTTTGGGCTTCGATCTTTTACGTTTGTACAATTGCTTATGGTTTTATATCTTTAAAAAGATAGTTGAAAAGAGCGAAACCACATTGTTCAAAAACACGGGGAACCTTTCATTTTAAATTTTGAGCAACCTAGCAATTAAGATAAAATTCTAATCATCAATATTTTATCTCGAAATCTTAATATCTTTAAATTTAGCTACCTATAGATACGCTTAATCTTTACAAAGAACATAGAAGATACTATGATATCACCTTATCTTAAAACTATACTATTTTTTCTCATTTATACAATTCCACCAGCCCTAATTTTTATAGGTTGGATAGATTATGAATATCGTTATCATATTATGGCACCAGTTATCATAGGAGTAGTTTTATATTCATTATCCCAAAAATTTGATAAAAAATTATTAGGAATGAGGTGGGATAATTTTCTATCCGCAGCTAAATGGCAAATCCTTATTTCTGTTGGTTTGACGAGTACTATTATCCTATTATTGAATAGTGGCTATATCCGTGATTTAGAACCACCACAAAGCCTATGGTTTTATGTGATGTATCTTTTTGTATCTGGACCAGTTCAGGAATTTACATATAGGTCTGTTCCCTTTGCAGAACTAGATCGATATGAAAAAATACCTGCTTGGTTCAAAATTCTTATCATTAATCTCAATTTTGCTTGGCTTCATGTTATCTATTTCGATTGGATTATATATGTCTCCGCATTTTTAATAGGCTTGATATGGACAAGTATTTATTATCATAAGAGAAACCTCTGGGCAGTATCTATTGCACATGCCATTTGTGGTTTTTTAGCAATATGGTTTGGATTGATTTAAAAAACATAAGTTAGATTTTAGATACTAGAATTTTTCTAAGATCTAAGATTTTGTTATGAGTATTTTTTAAAGTTCGATGGTTTTAACTTATAGGAATCAATAGTATTGCTGGACATCAGCCAATAATTCTCCCATTGTGAAAAAGATGTGTATAAGTATTCAATGGCTAGTAATGATTTCTTTACAATAGCTTTACCTTTACGGCATCATAAAAAAGAAAGGGGGTAAAATTGCCTTTTTCATAAAGCAGAGCTACTATGTTACTTCAGGAGGTAAAACTTTTTACAGGCACAGAATCTAGATATCTTGCCGAAAAAATCGCAGAATACTATAATGAACCATTAGGCGATTTGACGATTAACCGTTTCAGTGACGGAGAAATGTCACCAGTCATCAATGAATCTGTAAGGGGAGCGTATGTATTCTTCATTCAGTCCACGTTTACACCATCAGATAATCTTTGGGAATTATTGCTGATGATAGATGCAGCTAAGCGGGCTTCCGCCAAATATATCACTGCGGTTATACCATATTTTGGTTATGCTCGTCAGGATAGAAAAGACAAGCCTCGTGTATCTATTGCCGCTAAGTTGAAAGCAAATATTCTTCAGGCTGCAGGTGCGGATAGAGTGATGACACTAGATTTTCATGCTGATCAACTACAAGGTTTCTTCGATATTCCTGTGGATCACTTGAAATCTGACTACATTTTTATGCCATACCTTAAGAAGATGGATTTATCTAATGCTGTTTTTGCTGCACCAGATGTAGGAGGGGTGAAAAGAGCAAGGAAATATGCCAAATACTTCGAAAAGCCATTGGTTATCTGTGATAAGTACAGAAAAAGAGCCAACGAAGTAGCAGAAATGACAGTCATAGGAGATGTAGAAGGTGCTGATGTTATATTAGTAGATGATATGGCTGATACAGCTGGTACATTGTGTAGAGCTGCTTCATTATTAAAATCAAAAGGTGCTAAATCTGTAAGAGCAATCTGTACGCATGCAGTTTTGTCTGGCAAAGCGTATGAGAATATAGAGAGCTCTGTATTGGAAGAACTTATCGTAACGGATACGATTCCTCTAAGAAAGAAAATCAAGAAAATAAAGGTATTGTCTACAGCAAAATTATTTGCTCGTGCGATTAGGAATACGCATGATAATAAGTCGATTTCCAGCTTATTTTGGGAATAAGACGAAATAAGCGTTATAAATGAATTATTAAATTCATTTATAACTGCCAATTTTTCGATTATACTTTGTTTTGAAAACGGAATTACGCTATGGAGTAATTCCGTTTTTTATGTTTTGTTGAATCAAATTTATAACAGACACTAAGAAATAAAATGGACAGTATTACTCAAGGAGTTTTAGGTGCAGCGATTGGAGAAGCAATTCTTGGAAAGAAGATAGGATCGAAAGGTGCTATAATTGGAGCAATCGTAGCGACCATTCCCGATCTCGATGTAATACTGTACTTATTTTATAGCAAATTTGAAATGCTGAGTATCCATAGAGGATTTAGCCATTCAATAGTATTCAGTATTTTGGGTGCATTTCTAATAGCATTTTTACTCAATAAAATAAAATGGTTTCAAGACATTAGCTTTAAGACCAATCTTTTATTTGCTTGGTTATGTCTTTTTACACATATGCTATTGGATACTTTTACTGCTTATGGCACTCAGTTATTCTTGCCTTTTAGTGATAGGCGACTAGGTTTTGATAGCATAAACGTTGTTGATCCTGTATATACTGTTCCTTTAATTATTGGTTTGGTCTTGAGCTTGGGGTTTTATAAATCAAGTACAAAAAGAGCAAGGTTCAATAACTATGGATTGATGATCAGTTCATTGTATTTAGTCTTTACACTTTTGAATAAGGAAGGAGTAAAGTCTGCTGTTTCCATCGAATTTTCCAATGAAAATATAGAATACGTATCTTTACTAACTATGCCAGTAGGAATAGCAAATATCAATTGGTATGGTGTAGCGAAAGGGAAAGACAGTATCTATATGCTTCAATATTCGATTTTTCAAGATAGGGATGAACCAATTGAAGCATTTCCAATCAATGAAGAATACCTAGGCCAAATTGATGAATCTGTTGGTGATAAAATGCGTTGGTTTGCGAAAGGATATTACACAGTTGAGCAAATAAATGAAAAGATAAGGATTTATAATCTGCAGGTAGATATGAGGGGAGTAATAAAAAATGATACCCAAAAAGTACCAACTGCAGGATACTTTGAAATATCAAAAAAGGATGGTGAAACAGTGTTTTCTTCAGGAAGCATTAAGAATCAATGAAAAACAAAGAAACAGCAAGCTTTTTATTCATTTAGATGAAGGCAAAGAGGTAACGATAAAATATTTACTTTTTATAATAAATTAGATGATTTTTATTAGAAAAAACATATCTTTGCATTCCATTTCGGGAAAGCATTATATTTTAGCATAATTCATTATCATGGAAACAATTGCAATCAGCGGCGAATTAAGAGCTGCTACAGGTACAAAATACGCCAAGCAAAATAGAGCAGCAGGAGCTGTTCCTTGTGTAATATATGGAGGGGGAGAAAATGTCTCTTTCACAATAAATCCTAAATCAGTTCGTGATTTGATTTATACTTCTGATTTTAAATTAGCAGAAGTTACCATAGATGGTACAGCACACCGTTGTATCCTAAAAGATGCAGAATTTCATCCAGTTACGGATAAACTTCTACATATGGACTTCTTGAAGTTAGTAGATGGTCATCCTGTAAAAGTAGAAGTACCTGTACGTTGTGTAGGAGTTTCTCCAGGAGTAAAGATTGGTGGTAAATTGCAACAGAAGCTACGTAGATTAAGCATCAAGGCTCTTCCAGAAAAAATGGTGGATCATCTAGTAGTAGATATTTCATTATTGGAATTGGGAGATTCTGTCAGAGTTAGTGATGTTCAGATTCCAGAAGGAATTCAGATCATGAACCCAATGGCAAATCCAGTAGCATCTGTAGAAGTACCAAGAGCATTACGTTCTGCTGATGATGAAGAAGGAGAAGACGAAGACGAAGACGAAACGGCAGCAGAATAAATATAATTCTTTAGAATTAATAGGTAAAGAACTGCCCAAACAAATAAATAATGCCCTTTCAGAATATTCTGAAAGGGCATTTGTGTTGATTTTTTTTATGTATAAAGGGAATAATAATCTCGACATTTTACGTGCCTTATTAATTGCCTACTCCCTGAAAACCTGTTTCAATAACCATTTATTTTCTGTCAGAATTTTAGTCTGTTCGATTTCTTCCTCTAAGATTCGTACTTCTTCGTTATCATGAAAATTAATATGGATTAGCATTTTTACGAAAGAAATGATATTGAGGTAATTTTATTTATGATAGCCAATATCCTTTTTTCTCAAAATATACTCTTGAAAATTTCCAATAAATTTTCCAATGCATCAAACTCCTTCAATTCATAATACATTTTTACGAGCATCATTTTAGCACCTAAATTATGCAACACATCGTCATATTTCGTTTGAATGAGTAATGGCATCACTGTTCCATAATCTTTTTTCTCAAAATAGAATTTCGCCAAATTAAAATTGAAACTATCCTCTTTAGTTGCTACATCTAAGTATTTTTTATAGTCATAAATGAATGATTCTATCCAATAAAATTCCTTCAATTTCAAACCAAGGATAACAATACTATTATAGGTCCATCTAGATAAAATTCTATTTTCAATGAATACGCCTTTTCTAATCCTCTCTGATAGGTTTCAAATGCCTCTCGTATAAAGTGTTCAGCTCCTGTATTCAGTTTCTTGATACAATAATTAATCGTAAGGATATAAATATCCCTTTGTTCTCGATGAGTAAATACATGGATTTTGCCTATCAATAGTTGTTTAAGTGACAAGAAAGATACTTCATCATTCAAGTCTGATAATGCCCTGAAAGCATAATAATAAATTCCTATTGCAAGATATTCCAATGTTGAATAAATAACTGTCCGTTTTGACTTCATCTTTTTGCACTATGCTGCATTGGCAAAAACCTTATTATGCTAAGGCGTAACGCGACTTTTACCGCCTTGCCTAGCACAAAATATCTTATCAATTCCAGACACTTATTTATTCGCCATCCCTTAGTGGAGACGATGCTTAAAATCTGTTTAAAACAAAATACTGTTTGAGCATATAACTGGCGATTACAGAAGTATTATAGTTAGATGGCAGATAAAATCAGGAAAGAGAAATACTGTTAAAGCGAGTTTTTATTTTGTTTAGGATTTTAAGTATTGTTGTAGCGTTAAGAACTGCATACGGTCGGGTGGTTTTTGGTTCTTTTTTCCACAAAAAAACAAGAACGAATGAACACA
>JBNMOV010000361.1:0-5220 GCA_051275765.1 Maribacter sp.
GTATTAATAGCGGGATTTGGAAATATTGGAGCATTACTCGCTGAAACGATTCGTCATATTCCTGGCGTTCGCATTTATATCTTGGAACAAAACGAATGGCGGAAGAAAAAAGCAAAAGAATTAGGCTATGATATTAGTCCTATAAATGATGTCGATATTGCCTTTGACACTACAGCTTCATCTGGAGGTTTGCAGGCTTGTATTCAAGCTATAAAAGAGGAAGGAACTGTCATTAATCTAAGCTGGTATGGTAGTAAACCTGTACAAATTAATCTAGGTGCCGATTTCCATTATGGAAGGAAAAAGATCATTAGTTCGCAAGTATCCGTTATTCCTAATAATAAAAAAAGTAATTGGGATTACGCTAAAAGAAAAGCTCTAGCTATAGAATTATTGATGCAATATCCTTACGAAAAATGTATTTCTACTTGTGTTCCTTTTGAAGAAAGTGTTGATTTTTATCATAAATTAAGAGAAGGGAAGCAAGGAGATGGTTTGATTTGGTGTATTGGGTATTAGATATTTTTAAGCCCTAAATACCTTTTAAAAGTTCATAAAAATCCCCTTTAGGGATGGCGAATAAATAAGTGTCTGGAATTGATAAGATATTTTTGTACTAGGCAAGGCGGTAAAAGCCGCGTTACGCCTTAGCGTAATAAAGTTTTTGCCAACGCAGCTACGGCTATGTCTGCGTTTTTCGCCTTATTAGCAAGCAAAAATCCTGCGTTATAAGTTGTAGCGTTTATTTATTTCTCATCCCATAGTGCAAAAAGATGAAGTCAAAAGGACAGTTATTTGTTCAACATCCATGAGGGCTTATTAGATCACTTCCTCCAAAAACCGCCTTCCAGAAACCTTCCAATCAAAATCAGATAAATCATCCTGAACAAATTGAAAATAAACATTCTCTTGATAAATATTTTTAATAGCTACTGCCATTTTATCAATCTCAAATGCAGGAATCAACTTTCCATTATCATCATTCACTACTTCGCCTAATCCTCCTACATCAAAACAAATAACAGGCATTTTATTTTTCAATGCCTCCACTACAGAAATAGATAAATTCTCGATAAATGATGTAGATAAATATGTGTCATAATTTTCAAAAAATATCAATTCCTTATAGCCTTTTAAATGTACAAAATCGAAGGCATCTAATGAATTAGACAATCCCTTATCATGTTGCCAGCCATAAATATCTATTTCTAGCTTAATATCTAATTGTCTTAATTCTTCAAATAATAAAATCGCCTTAGAATATTTTCTAGCATCAATATTTCCTGTCATTAATATTCTTAGTGCTCCATTTTCTTTTTTAAAAGGGACATAGATATTTTTTCTAATTGGATGATTCAATCCATTGCGAAGTAAAACAATCCGATCAGTGTATTTCCTAATAAACTCAGATTTATAATTTGATACACTAAAAATCTTCGTAGCTGCTTGGAATATTTGCTGATAAATAGGAATGAAATAATGGGATTTTTCTTCGTCAGCAAGACTGAGTTGGCTTTGTTCTGGCCAATTATCATGATAAGTAAAACAAAAAGGTACTTTCGCTCTCACAAAAGCTATCGCATCATAAAAATCACCATAAAACAGCGTATTCCCATCATCCAACGATTGAATAATGGGAATAGCCCTATCTATTGAAGTACATCTTTTATATTTCAAATTTTGAATATGGTGCTTTCCTAATTCATGAGTAATCACAATAATTTCATTAAAGTGAATTTGGATTTCCTCAAAAATTCGACAGGTAGCAATACATCCACCAGAAAATTCTAAACCGAACTTCCCTCCATAAAAAACAAGCCTTTTCTTAATCGTATTAACCTTCATAGGATGCCCATGCTTCATGAGATTCTCCTAGCGTAATCCTAATTTTACCATCAAAAAATGCAGCAGATTTTTCCTGCATTTTATCATGAATATATTTAGCTAGATATTCCGTAGTCGTTATATCTCCTTGCATATCAAGATGTTCATCTAGATTTTTATAATTCAAACCACCTAATACATCTTTCAATATTTCATGAGCTTTACCTATATCGATAACCACATTATGTGGATCGAGTTTATCAGAAAAGAAATGAGCATCTGTTACATATGTTGCTCCATGCATATTCTGTGCAGGACCAAAAAACGGATGTGGCAATGAATGGGCTATCATAATATGCCCTCTTATTTTAACTGAATACATCTAGTAAATTTACAATTTGATAAAAAATCGAATATAAGAGAAAGACTTGGTTATTTTTATTATTCTCCACTAAAATGACAAAACAATTAGGAATAAATTGCTTTTAGATAAATTACTTTATCTTGCAGAAATATGATATTTAGTCATCAATATATGAAACCTTCCTTCCTTATCATAGGCGGTGTGAAGTGCGGAACTTCATCCCTTTATCGATATTTGAATAAACATCCTGCAGTATTGCCTTGCAAAACCAAAGAACCTGGTTTTCTTTGCAGCAAGAATCCTTTGAAATTAATCAAAGGAATGAAAGATTATCAAGCTTTATTTCCTTTAAAAAACCAAGAAGGAGAAATAGAAGCAGATTGGCTGGATTTAGATGATAAAGGATTCATTAATCCTAGTAAAATCATTAAGGAAATAGATAGTAATACTCAATACATCACTGGAGAAGCAACGGCAAGAACATATTATTGTGCTAATCCTTATTTGGTTAAAATGCTATTCCCTCAGATTAAGGTTATCATGCTGGTCAGAAATCCTACGGACCGAATGTATTCTCATTTCCAAATGTATTTACGACTATCCAAACAAGGAAAAAGAACACTAGAAAAAACGAATTTCAATGAATTTATCGAACATCAATTTTATAAATTCCAACATAATAAATCCAATATATTAACTCAAGGAAGGTATACCCTTTATTTAAAAAAATGGAATCGTATTTTTGGTAAAAAAAACATGCTCATTTTCCATACGAATGATTTTTCAAAAGTAAATATCGCTCAGAAAAAAATGGAAGAGATTTGTCAATTATTAAATTTACCTCATTACGACTTTTCAACAGCACTCAACAAAAAACATAATAAAAGCACTTATAATCCAATAGATGCAATTATTCAAAAAAAGTTAGATGATTTTTATTTACCTTATAATCAGGAATTCAAAATTCAATACGGAATTCAATTATAAAAACCAAGTAGCAAATGCATCCAATTTTATATTTTATATTCATTTATTTTATCATCAATTATTCTTTTGCCCTTTTTCAGTTCCTAGTATATCCATTGAGTGTTAATGTAATGGAATCATGGAAAAAAAATCTACCGCTAAAACGAAAATTAATACCGCTTACTCGTATTATAAAGATAAATGCTGACTTAGCTATTATTAGTATCATTGCTATTCTTTGTAGTGATTTTTTTAGCCCTGCAGTTATTCAATGGGGAATATTTATTTTATTCGTTCTTAATTTTAGCTATATCATTTATTTTCACACGATTAAAAGGTTATATAATACCTTACCTAATTTCTTATTAGACTCTAAGCTTATACAACTGGGGGTCAGCATAGTATATCATGGTTATCGATTATATTTCGTACTTGGAATATTGGCTATTATTTTTATTCTTATTGGATATTATTTTCTAGCAGGTTTACTTATACAGGCTATTATTCCCCTACCCCAGCCCTATTATATAGCAGGTTTATTATTTTTACTAGCCTTACATTGTGTTTATTTAATTATTAAAAATCCACAATTATGGTCACATTCCAATAGACGTACTTATTCCAATACTTACCTGATTTATGGCAATATCAAAGAATCTTTAAAAGCACATCAATTATTAAAAAGAATAAAAAAATTCAAAAATGATGATTCTAAATATTCTATACCTCATGTAGCATTAAAAGATAAACCCAATGTCATGTTTTTATTTGTAGAATCTTATGGAAAAATATTATTTGAAAAATATGGAGTAGAATTCAAAGATTTAACTTCTACATTAGAAGAAAAATTAAATAAAAAGGGAATAGGTGCGGTATCTAATTTAAGTTGGGCTCCCAGATTAGGTGGAGGATCATGGCTTTGTTATTCTTCTTTTTTACATGGAATCGAAGTGGAAAATGAAGGATTATTCAGGGTCACATTGGAGAAAGAAAACGCTGCATATATGAATCCTTCTCTATTGAAAATACTCAATAAGGATGGCTATGAAAATTTCCTTTTAAATCCTTTAACTGGTTTTAAAAATTTAAAAATAAATTGGGAAGAAATAAAAGAATTATTCTCTGCTAAGGATATTATTAAATTCGAAGATTTAGAATATAAAGGACAATTAGTTGGTGCATTAGGCTTGCAGCCGCCAGATCAATTTTCCTTACATAAGGGCTTCGAAATATTACAATCCAAAAGGTCAGATAAACCTTATGCTTTATTTTTTGAGACTTTAAATTCTCATGCAAAATGGCAATCCCCAATTCATGTAGAAAAGGATTGGAAAACATATGACAATCCCGATTTCATCTACCCTATTACAAAAATGAATTATGATAGTTATTTTCCTGCGATGGATTATCAATTATCATTTTTAGTCGATTTCATTACTAAAGAAATGGACGACAATACCGTTATTATGATCATGGGAGATCATCAACCACCTTTGATTACTAATCCAAACTCTGGTAATGAAACGCCTGTTCATATCATAGCTAAAAATCGCTCTTTCCTAGAGCAATTCAAAGAATATGGATTTGAAGATGGACTATGGGTAGACGAACGAAAAGAAAATAACATGACCCATGCAGGGATGTATTATGCATTCCTAAGGAGTTTAATCAAAGAATATGGAGAAAAAGATGCACCACTTCCACAATACATGAAAAAGGGATTTCAGTTAGATTAATCCTAAGAAATGTTAAATAAATAAGCATCCATAAACAAGAAAAGCCAATTCCTACGGAATTGGCTTTTCTTGTTTATGGATATAGAATGATTATACTTCTATTTAGGGATTTGAATCCTTCTTACCTTCAGATTTTTCCTCTACTGCTGGTTTCTTCTTTTCGATAACCTTGTATTCTATACCCTCTAACTGAGCAAACCAAACTGCTTTTTCTTGCATAAAGGTTTCCTTATCCTGAGCATTCATAGGTTCTGGCGGAGGGAAATTTAATTTAAGCGGATCTACTTGCTTGCCATGTTTCCAAAAACGATAGCAAACATGAGGCCCTGT
>JBNMOV010000362.1:0-5211 GCA_051275765.1 Maribacter sp.
AAAAGGAACATATAAGATAAATAATGAGAAGATTACTTTTCATTATGAGCGTGATAGTATTGCTAAAAGTATTATAGAAATAGATTCTTTTAGTAGTCATGATAGTATTAGGAATATTAATTTAGAAATCTATGACAAAGACAATGGCGAACCATTAATAGGTGTAAGTGTTACTTCAGAAGATCTCTCTTGGGGCAGCATAACTGATTTTGATGGAAAACTTGAACTCATCACAGAATCTACTAGAGTAATCAATAAATTGTTGATTAGTTATACATTTTATGGTATTACTTCTATACCAATTCAAACAAATTACAATTATAATATCAAAATATACCTATTTCCTACATTCTTTAAGCATCCAGAAGTAGATTCTGAATCTTTTGATTTCAAAAGAAAAAATAATAAGATTTTTCTTAAATCTTATTATAAAAATAGTGAGTTTGAAAAACTTACTTATCAGCCAAATTCAAATTAGCCGATAATAATCTCATGAAACTCATCCTCATCACACCACCCTATTCTCATCCAAATGAGATAGAAATTCTAAGCATGGCTTATGAATTGGGTGTGGATAGGATTCATATTAGAAAACCAACTATAGACGAGAAAACATTAAGGACATATTTAGATAAATTGGGAGAGAAAATCATGGCTAGAGCATCCTTGCATTATTATGAAAATTTGATGAAAGACTATTCTTTTAGTGGTTTTCATTTTTCAAGTAATAATTGGAAGGAAATATTGGATGAGGAAAATGAATTTATAAATGATGATAATATTTTATTGAGCTCTTCCTTTCATCATCCTAATGAAATCCAAACTAAAGGGAATGGTTTGGATTATGCTTTTTGTAGTCCTGTTTTTCCTAGTATTTCTAAGGAAGGGTATTTGCCTTCTTTTGAGTGGGATGTAGGTGCTATTGCTATAGATATTCAAGGGATGACTCAGAGTCATCCCTTGAATACGCCAAAGCTAGAGCTTTATGCACTAGGTGGCATTACATCCCAAAAAGTAGCAGCATGTAAGGTCAGAGGATTTCAAGGAGTAGCAGTATTAGGTGCGATTTGGAATCAAAAGACTATGAAGGAAGCCATTAATGAATTAGAGGCTATTCTAAAATAATTTTATGAGATAAAAAGACAAGCTTTTAGCCATATTAACTATTTAGAATAACCTCTATCAAAAAACGAAAACAGAATGCGACCATTTGTCATGAGTATAGCTGGTTTTGATCCTAGCGGAGGGGCTGGAATCATAGCAGATGCCAAAACTTTTGAAAGCCTTGCTGTGCAGGGTTTATGTGTGTGCAGTTCGATTACTTTTCAACGAGATGATTTCTTGGAAAGTGTGGACTGGATTTCTGCGGATAAGATCATTCGTCAGGCAGATATATTATTTGATAAATTCGATGTAGAATATTGTAAGATAGGTTTAGTGGAGAATTTTGATACACTAAAAATTATCATTGAATATTTATTTGATAGAGGTATTAAAATCATCTTGGATCCCATATTGAAATCTAGTTCCGGATTTGATTTTCATGAGGAGGTTTCGCCATTGATTCCGCTTTTGGAAAAGGTGTATTTATTGACGCCTAATTTCAAGGAAATGAAAATCATTTTTAATAATAATATTAAAAGCGAACTGACTAAAAATGTCCTTGAAAAAACGAATATTTTCCTAAAGGGTGGACATCATCCAAAGCGATTGGGAACGGATTATCTTTTTACGAAAGACTATGCCCTACCCTTCGCTCCAAAAAAAGGAGATTATTATGAGAAGCATGGTTCTGGTTGTATTTTATCTGCTGCTATTACCGCTTATTTGGCAGCAGGAAATGATTTAAAATCAGCTTGTTTTAAAGGAAAGAAATACACAGCGAATGCTTTGACAAGTAATGAAACATTATTGGCTTATCACAATATAAAAACATGATGATAGAGTTTGTTAGAAATTTAATAATTCATTTGAAAATGTCACTTTCTCGATTATCCTTCGTTCCGAAAATACTCACTACGCTAAGGCGTAGCTCCGTTTTTCGTACCTCGATTAATCAAAAAATTAATTATTTTCATTCTAAAGATCAAACTCCTAACAAACTCTTACCTAAATGGCAATATATCACTCAAGGCAAAACACCTGAAGAACATGTCGAAAATGCAAAAAAAGCATTAAAAAATGGTTGTCCCTGGGTGCAATTAAGAATGAAGGATACGAGTGTCGAAATATTTATTGACACAGCTTTAGAACTTAAAACTATTTGCAAAAAATATGATGCTTTATTATTTATTAATGATAATGTGGAAGTAGCATTAGCGAGTGAATCGGATGGAATTCATTTAGGAAAAAATGATATGTCTCCTTTACAGGCTAGGAATATTTTAGGTAATAAATTCATCATTGGAGGAACAGCGAATACTTTTGAGGATATTATTTATTTGAGTGAGCAACAAGTGAATTATATAGGATTAGGTCCTTATCAATTTACAAAAACGAAGAAAATATTAAGTCCTGTTTTAGGAATAAAAGGTTATGAAAATATCATTCAAAAAATGAAGGTAGCGGATATTTCTATTCCTATTTTTGGAATTGGCGGTATCCAATTAGATGATATTACTCGTCTAATGGAAACTAGGATTTATGGCATTGCTGTTTCTGGTTTATTGACTAGAAGAGATGATCTAAAAGGGCTTATTTCAGAGATTGAGTGTTTAGTGATATAGTGCTATCTTTTGCCCCTAAATACCCTAAAGGAGACTTTTATAGTATTTAAGATTCCCTTTAATGAAACGAATTCAATAACCTGAGCCATTATGCTTGTTCTTTTTCCCTCTAAAAAACACTACCCATTCTGGCTCAATTTATTAAATACGTTTCAATTATCTTTCAAGGAAACAAAAAGTGATTCTTTTAGAACTAATAAAAAAAATTATCATTCTGGAGAAATATTAGGGATGAGAAATAAATAAACGATACCACTTATAACGCAGAATTTTTGCTTGCTAATAAGGCGAAAAACGCAGACATAGCCGTGGCTATGTCGAGTATTTTCAACGAAGTTAGCAAACAAAAAGGCAAGTTAGAATCTAGCGTTTATTTGTTTCTCGTCCCTTAGTTACAGGAATTTATTCTTTAATTGATAAAAATTCTTCCGTTGATATAAGGTACTTTTATAAAAATGGGCAGTTAAAAGCATGCGGCAAAATTGATCATAATTGGCAAAAAAATGTTGTAATAAAAGAAAAAGATGCGAATCGGCATCAAAAAGAAGGATATTGGATATATTATGATCATCAAGGAATAAAAATAGGCAGTATCATTTATAATAATGGTAAAATAATTGATCAAAAAAATCATGCCTAATAAGAAGGTGATTTTTAATAATTAAGCTTAGAATAAAACAACTATTAGGAAACGAAAAAGCATATTATAATCATGGATAAGTTAATAATAGCAGGTAAGGAATTTAATTCCAGATTATTTACTGGAACAGGGAAATTTAGTTCTAATATATTGATGGAAGAAGCGTTACTTGCTTCTGGTTCAGAATTGGTTACTGTGGCATTGAAGCGAGTGGATATGGAGAATAGTGATGATGATATTTTAAAACATCTGAATCATCCGCAATTCAATTTATTGCCCAATACTTCTGGTGTTCGTACAGCAAAAGAAGCTATCTTTGCAGCACAATTGGCTCGCGAAGCATTGCAAACCAACTGGCTGAAACTAGAAATTCATCCAGATCCTAAATATCTGATGCCAGATCCGATTGAAACATTAAAGGCAGCTGAAGAATTGGTGAAACTAGGCTTTATTGTATTGCCTTATTGTCATGCAGATCCTGTACTTTGTAAGAGATTGGAGGAAGTGGGAACTGCCGTTGTGATGCCTTTGGGTTCGCCGATTGGTAGTAATAAAGGTTTGAGAAGTGTGGATTTCTTGGAAATAATCATCGATCAAGCTAATATTCCTGTGGTGGTAGATGCTGGAATTGGTTCGCCTTCTGATGCAGCCAAAGCATTCGAAATGGGTGTTGATGCGGTTTTGGTGAATACAGCCATTGCCGTTTCTGATAATCCAGTGGCAATGGCTAGAGCTTTTAAATTAGGTGTAGAAGCTGGACGAATGGCTTTTGAAGCGAGATTGGGAGTGAAGACGAATAAAGCTGTGGCGAGTAGTCCGTTTACTGCTTTTTTGGATTAGATCACAATAAACAGTTACTAAGTAGTACAACGATGAAACAATACGACAAATGGAACCATTAAAAGAATTCTTACATATTAATTTACAATGGGAAAAGGATCTTTATAAGAAGAAGATCTGGAACCTGAAGTTTGATAATGATACTTTAGTTAGTATTCATCAAGGAGGATGGTTTTTTAGTCGATTTCAGTTTGTGGAAGCAGAATGTGGAAGTTGGAGAGTAAAAAAATTCGGGAAGGAACCATATTTATTTGAGTTCAAAAAGAAGAATCTAGTAGGAAAAAAGGAATTTGAGGTTGGTTTCAAAAAGCGGTATAGTTTGGGAATGTTCAATCCTACGAAGGTGGATAGTTTCAATTGGAAAGCATTGGAAGGAAATGCGAAAGGAATGGGCTGGTATGCTGATGGATTAGAAGTAGTTAGATTTGAGAAAATGGGACGGAGTATGTCTAAATTCAATTATCATACTTCTATTGTGAATGGAAGAATTGAAGAGCGTTGGTTGGCGGCGATGTTGGTTACTGGATTTATGGCATTGAGGTAAGTAACAGAATACGCATCTGGCGGATTATTATTTTTCCTTCTGTCTTAAAAAAATAACCTCGCCATTTTCCGTACTTTATTAATTGCCTATTCCCTAATTAAATAATTAAAATAGCTTCTAAGTGAAATTCAGGATAAAAATACCATTTGATAAAAAACCAAGCGAAGTTTACCAATTAATGTGTTCTACGAATGCAATGGTCAAATGGGAGAAAAATTTCAATGGATTTCAACCTGTAAAGGGTCAAAAAAGAAGATTAGGTAGTATTGGTAATAGAATTTATCATGAACCTGATGGAGAAATAACAAAAATCAAGGAAGAAGTAACAGAAGTTAAAAAAAATCAGTTACTTGCCTATCAATTGACACATAATAATTTTCTTTCTTACGTCGAATGCAAATTCATTGATCAAGGAGGGCAAACATTATTAATAGAAGATACAGACGTTAAATTCAGACCTG
>JBNMOV010000363.1:0-5195 GCA_051275765.1 Maribacter sp.
ATTTCTTTCCTCCATTTTTTCAGAAACTAAAATAGGTCTAGGTTTCTGATTGACTTTTTTACCTTTATAGCTTTCTACGTCATCATTGGTATTCATGACATTGTCATCATGAACCATTGCACCATCTGATTTACTGATTAAATCAGGTTCTTCTGTAAAGAAAAGTACGTCATCTGCATCATCATTTTCAAGAGCATCTGCCAGTTGATTATACTTTTCTATATCAGCATAATTATCATTAGGCTTGAAAATAGGTAAGTCAGTATTACTGTCATCAGGACTGAATGCATCTGCTACCTGGTTATATTTTTCAACATTGGCAGAATTATCATTCGCATTAGGTGCGTTGGTATCATCACCTTTTGCTCCTAGATCTGAATTTATATCCTCATATACCTGCTGCACATCTATATCTACATAATCCTTATTTTCCTCTTTATAATCTGGAGATTGAGGCCGGACAGATGGCGCAGGTACATTTGGCACAACAGTATTTTGTTGATGTTTACGTGGAGGACTGGAAGTAATATCCTGCTGATTATTGTAAACAGCATTTGGATTAGGTTTAACCAAAGGCTGTTCCGTAGGATATTGCGAATGCTGATTCTGCTCTGAATTATTAGAAGAATAAACATCTCCTTGGTCATTCATATTAGCATTATTATGCTGAATATGGCTATTATTAGTAGCATTATTATAACTCGATGGCTGAACTGGCTCAGAGCGGTGAATCTTATTACTTGGCGTAGAACTCACATAATTAGGTGTGCTAGACTGTTGTATCTTAGGTGTGCTATATTTAGACGGACTACTGCTGCTTGAAGGTGGTACATAGCTATTATTAGCATACAAATCCGTTGGATTGCTAGTAATATGCTTTCTTTTTTTAGCTCGATAAATTTGCCCTTGTGGTTTATTGATACCTTCAGCAATATCTCCACTCGTTCTCACGAGCTGCACTAAGCTTCGTCTATTGACGCGTCTGCCACTCTCTGTTTCGTTATCGGCCATCGGTTCGGATTCTCCCTTCCATTCCTTGATGATTCGAGCCCTAGAGATGTCATGACGCATCATGTAATCTTCCAGAATATTGGCACGAAGCCTGGAAACCTTCATATTCACATCATCTGTACCAATAGCACATCCATGCGAAGTTATTTTTAATTTTAATGAATGATCTTTCTTCATTCGCATCACCATTCGCCTCAAATACACTAAATCTTGGTTGTTAGGGTATATGTAGTTAAACCCATAATGGAACATGTCCCCTTGGGTATTAGATGAGTCAGAAGAGTAATTTGTACTGTCAGCAGCATCAGCATTTTGTTTACCAAAAACCAACAAAAAGGATACTGCGAAAAGTGTGGTAACTTTACGCTTTCTCATAGTAATATAGTATGTAAGTCTAGTATGTTTAAGCCTAAGATAGTTATTTACAGGGAATTATCATAGAAGAATACTCAATTTAAGATATAGAATTAGTCTTCATATTACTGCAGTTATCGCATTATTTGAGAGTGCTAAACAGATGATTATAGATTAATCCAATATCTTAACCTCCACTCTTCTATTTCTAAATTTTTCCTTAACAGAATGAGTAGTGGTAATTGATTTTTCAACTCTCTTAATGGTTTTTTCAGTAGGACTTTTTTTAGCTATTCTTTTGACTGGAGTTTATGCTATTATAGGAGGATCTTGTTGATGTACAGTCACCACTCTTTCTTCAATTCGCTCATCGATCTTTTTAATGACTTTACTGTTTGAAGGCACAGTAGCTTTCTGGTTTACGGGAACGGAATGACTCGTATAGTAGGAACTTGTTCTTTTATAGCTGGAGCTACCTTTGCTATTTCTTCGTTAGGATAATATTTAACCTTCTTGATGATTTTAATATTTGTCCTACGGTTTTTATGTTGATCCGCTTCATTAAAAAATTGAGGAACATCATCTCCTAGTCAATCCAATATGATTCTATCCTGTGGTACACCATATTTTTTAAAGTGATCAGCCATAGCGATGGCACGTTTTCTAGAAATATCCAAACTACTTTCCCAATTTCCTTCATTACTAGTATGTGAAGTAATTTTAATATAAGTATCTGGATTGTTCCTGAATTCCTTTAGATAAGTAGTGATAATATCCATCTCAATATGACTAGGATAAATCTTCTGTTCCCCATAAAAGATGGTGCTATTTTCAATTTATTGGAAAGAAATATTAGCTGGTTTTCCTGGCTCATCAGTAGCAAAAGCGTTGCCATGTGCCATAATAAGGGCAGTGGCAAACAAGATTGATAGTTTTCTTGTTCTCATAGTGAATGACTTTCTCTGTTAAGGGAGTAGGTTATCTTTTCCTATTCCCTAATATTCAGAAATGCGATAGCAGTAGATCTCGCAAAGGGGGACGAGTCAGCTATAAATGCATTTCAATATGTTTTATGTTTAGAGTTGTTTAAAGTCGATGGCTTATCATAATATGGACGAAAAAAGGCGTCCATATTTACAATATTATTAAATTTTTAAACAATTTTTTTGTGACTGAACAAAACTTCTCGTAGTCTTTTTTGACATATTTAGCCCTAGTCACGTTTTTTTGTTGGCATATAATGATTAGATGGTGGTTTCTCTAGTTTCAATCATAAGCCAACTATCTAATATACCATAAAAGGCAGAGATAAGTAATTGATTAATAAGGAAGTAATGTGCTGATTATTGATATTGTAAAAATAATCATCACGTATATTATCGTTGTTGTCATTTATTTGCCTTCGTTTTATGGAATGTGTTTTACATTGTAGAATTTAATATTTTTTAGATTTATAATAAATAAGCAAGCATATCTCAAATGAATTGTACGTTTCTCTTTTATTATCAATGGTTTCTTAGTTCCTTTATGCCTTCATGCAGTTAACAGGATCCTACAAACAAATATTAGGCTTATCTATTCCCATCATGATAGGTAGTGCAGCACAGCAAGTTATCACTTTGAGTGACAGCGTCTTCCTTTTTCCTAAAGGGGAGAATGATTTTGCAGCTATTGGCTTCGCTGGAGTATTCTATCTGGTTATAGCAGCTATTGGCTATGGCTTTTCCAAAGGAGGGCAAATCATGATAGCTCGACGGACAGGTGAAAGAAATGACGAGGCTGTAGGAGCTAATTTCCATGCCATGCTCATCTTTGAGCTGATCATGGCGACACTGCTGTTTTTCTTTATGCGGCTTGCTTGCCCATATATATTTGATTTGGCACTGGAATCAGATATTGTCTACCAAAAAAGTCTGGAATACTTACATTATCGTTCATTTGGTGTGTTTTTTAGTTATGTAGGGCTGAGTTTTATCGCTTTATATACAGGAATAGCACGTACTGGATTCATTATGATCGATACGATAATCCTAGGGGTATTGAATATTATCTTGAATTATGGATTGATATATGGTGCTTGGGGACTGCCTGAAATGGGAATAGGTGGAGCAGGTTTGGCGAGTACAATAGCGGAGATAGTAGCATTTGTATTGTTTGTTGTTTATGTGATTTTTGATAAAAAAGTGAAGAAATACAAGCTATTCTCTAAGCCTAAATTGAATGTAGAATTAATTAAAACTCAGATTAGAATTTCTTCTCCTATCGTATTACAATCTGTACTAGGATTAGGTAGCTGGTTTGTGTTTTTTGCAGTGATAGATAATTTAGGAGAGCGAGAATTAGCCAAGGCAAACCTCGTAAGGATGGTATATCTAGTACTATCTATTCCCACATGGGGTTTCAGTTCTGGCATTAATACGATGGTCAGTAATTGTCTAGGGCAGAAACGGATGGAGCTTATTATGCCTGTAACCTTTAGAACGACGATGCTGACACTAGGGATTACGCTAGCTATGATGCTGCCAATTCTATATAGTCCAGAATATTTCCTCACGTTTATCTTCAAATTTGGAAAGGATAGTGCAGATCTCAATATTATTCAAGAATCGACTCCTATTCTCTACGTTTTGAGTGGAGTGCTCATCGCCTTCAATTTTGGAGCGATTTATTTCAATGCCTTATCTGGTACAGGTGCGACACTCCAAGGCTTGAAAATACAGATTGGCTGTGTCATTTTTTACTTGATAGCCATTTATACGTCTATTAATTTCTTGTCATTAGGACAAGAATGGGCATGGGGTGTAGAGATGTTGTATTGGGGAATTATGTTTGGTGTTACAGTATGGTATCTGAGGTCTGAGAAGTGGAAAAGGGTAGTATTTTGATGTATAAGTAAATTATTTCTGTACAAGAACTTACTTAGCTTGTTTAAAATCTATAACTCAATCCTACACCATTGCTATTTATATCAAAATAGAATCCAGTATCTTTTTCTAATCCCATATTATATATTTCCATAGATTTTCTTTTCTTTATTTCACTGATAATAATGAGTGCTATACCTACACCAGTCATAGTGGCAGCTCCTATGGTTATCTGATTAGATTCTAATGGTGTATTTGAAAAGTATCTTGTAGCCAAATCAAAACTCAAAATTAAATTACTAGTGTACTAACTCATAAGTTAAGGTATGTTAAGCTGCCGTAATTATCAGTTTTTGTTAGGCACAGAAAACGGAGTTACGCTGTAGCGTAATGAGTATTTTTGGAACGACACAGAAGCTGATAAGTACAAATCTTGGGCGTATCGAAATTTATGAGTTAGTCCACTAGGATAAACAATTGCTTGACTAGCAATCAAAGTGGCACGCCCTGTTTTAAATGCTTGATATGCTTTCGTATTATTATTTTGTAAAATGCTTTTGCATTCTTTTCTAGTAATTTCTTCCTTGTCAACGTATTAATTTTTAGCAAATATTAAGCCTTGCCTAGCAATGAATACTTTTTTTAATGATTCTTCTTCCGTATGTATTTCTACCTGCTTCTTTTTACCAAAAATATCCTTTTCTCTATTCTCATATTTTACCATGAGTATCTCTGCCTTATTGAGAGAGTAAGTGGGTCCATCCAGATTGGTATATTTTTTATACTTTATCTTATAGGCCGCTCAAAATTCTATGCTTTTTTAAGCAAAAATTCCCTGCATTTTTGCTTAGGGGAGCAAAAGTGTTCTTTTGTCCTTTTCCTTGATGAAAAGAACGAAAAATCACCGCTGTACAGCGTTTTATACGCTCCAAAAGCTTGTAAATCCTAAACAAAATAAACTCGCTT
>JBNMOV010000364.1:0-5191 GCA_051275765.1 Maribacter sp.
ACATTAAAATTGAACATTCTAAGCCCACTTTACCAATCCTCTAACAAATCATAAGTTCACGGTAACACTATCATTTCCGTTTTCCCCGTTTAAAACATAAGGTCAAATCACAAAATCACAATATTCAAACATAAATGAGGACTGCTTTAATACTAATAATAGGAATGATGGCTGCGACCATCACTTTCGCACAGGATAAGGATGATAAATCTGCTATCGTCTATGAAGATAAAATCTACAAGGATTATATAGGGGCTGTAAAATTCAATGTGGCTGGTGCAGCATTGAGTCTGCCCATGATTGATCTGAACAGTGGACAGTTATACCTCACTTTCGACGATCTGGATGCTGATGTTAAATACTTTTATTACACCATCATTCATTGTGATAAGGACTGGAAAGCTTCTACTGATCTCAGTGAAATGGATTATATAGATGGTTTTACAGAAGAAGAAATAGACGATTACGATTTTTCCACTAATACACTTCAGCCCTATACGAATTTCGAGTTATATCTACCTAATCAAGACATGAGCTGGAAATTATCTGGAAACTACGTACTCAAAATATATACAGATGATGGTCCAGATGATGTGGTACTCACTCGCAGATTTATCGTCGTGGATTCCAAAGTAAATATAATTCCTCGAGTAACCAGAGCTGTGGAAGCAGGAAAAATGAGGACGCATCAAGAAATTGATTTCGTCGTCGATCATGAAGGATTTCCTATCTCCAATCCAAAGCAGGAAATATCCGTAACGATACTGCAGAATGGAATGTGGGAAAATATGAAAACCAATATCCAACCATTATTCGTCAAGACTGAACGATTAGAATATGATTACCAAGGAAAAATCATATTTCCAGGCTTAAGAGAATACAGGAATTTGGATATGAGGAGTTTTCAATATCGGACAGACAAAGTACGGGAGATTTATCAAAACGACGATGGTACGGATCTGGATTTAGTTGGCGAACGTATTCGTACGGATTTACCTTATCTTTTTGAAATAGATATGAATGGGAATTATATCATACAGAATATCCATGAAGATAATAGTAATATAGAGGCGGATTACGCACTCGTTAATTTCTACTTATCTAAAAAATTTCCTTTTGAAAAAGGTTCTATATATATATATGGAAAAATAACGGACTGGAGATTGCAGGATAAATTCAAGATGGAGTTCAACGAAAAGATAAAAGCCTACCAAACATCTGCATATCTGAAACAGGGATTCTATAATTATCTATTTGCATATGTGCCAGATGGTACGACAGAAATCGACTTTGAAGAACTAGAAGGAAATACGCATGAAGCCGAAAACGATTATACCATCATTGTATATTATCGTCCCTTTGGAGGAAGATATGACCAAGTCATCGCTGCCAATACGTTCAATTCGATACGATAATAAGAACTAGAAATACAAACAAGAAAGACCACAGATTGAATAAAATCTATGGTCTTTCTTATTAAAATTATGATATGAGCTATATAAACAAGTGCTTAGTTTATCCTAGCCATTCCATGGTATCTCTTATCAATTAAATTCTTGAGCTCTTTTCTAGCAAAGAAAATCCTACTTTTCACTGTTCCTAAAGGAAGATTCATTTCTTCTGCTATTTCTTGGTATTTGAAACCTTCATAGTGCATCACGAATGGAATCCTCAATCCGTCGTCAAGGTGTTCTACCATGCCCCAAAGCTCATTCATCATGATATTGGACTCTCCACTATTCCTTATCGTCTGTTTTCCTGAATTGATATAATAATTATTATCCGTCGAATCCATGATGGTATTCGCCTTCATCTTCTTTCTATAATTATTAATGAAGATGTTTTTCATTATAGTAAAAAGCCATGCTTTTAAATTAGTCCCAGGACTAAATTTACTCTGATTAGTAATCGCACGAAATGCAGTTTCTTGATACAAATCTTTTGCGTCTTCCACATTCTTTGTCAAATTGTAAGCAAAGGAATGCAGCAGGGTGGACATTTGGTGAATTTGATAATTGAACTCGGTACTAGACATAACTTACTTGTTTTGTTTAAGCAAATATACTATTTATTAAACAAAGTATTTTTTTGGTTAAACAAAACTTTGTTAAATTTATGCTATTAGCTCTCTTTTTAAGTACACAATGTCAATGTAACTAATTGATTGTTAGTATATTGATAGCACAATAATTAAAAGGTATGAATTCATAAATTAATTTTACTTTCAATAAAAATTGAAAGTTTGTAGTTTATTTAAGCTTTTAAATAGGAATTGCTACACTCATTAGAGAGATGCTAGCTGTGCTAGAAAATTAAAGATACACCCATAGTATTCTTTGGATATATATCAAACTATACTTAATGATGGGAAAAATATTAAAATTCAGAGTGCTGAATTCAAGCAGTATCTAAGACAAAAGAAATGTATCTTGAGATATTAGCCAACAAGCCAACAAGCCAACAAGCCAACAAGCCAACAAGCCAACAAGCCAACAAGCCAACAAGCCAACAAGCCAACAAGCCAACTATATTTTAGAAATAAAGTCTAAAGTGTCATTTAAACCAGTAAGGATAGTGTAATTTTTCTTATTCTTAATAGAGAGTGGTGCAAACTGCATACCAGAGAATAACCAATTTATACTAGGGAAGCTTTCGCTGAGATGATCAATGTATTCTTGAATTGATTGCTTCTTAAAAGATTTTGATATAATAGTGAAAATATAATCTGGACATTGGATTCCTATAGCAATATCTAAATCACTGACTCCCACGTTCTGACCTAGATAAACCACTCTGAAGCCTCTCGATTTAAGAAGGTATTGCATAAAAAGAACACTGAGTTCCTGCATTTCTCCTTCAGGAATATAAATCATGAACTTCTTGGCGTTCCCGATCACCATAGGCAACTTATCTATGGCTACGATTACTTTTTGCCTAATAAGGTAACTAGTAAAACTCTCCTGTATCGGACGAACAGAACCAGTCAGCCATAATAGACTCAATTTTTCAAGGAAAGGATGTATGACAGTAAGCATCGTTTGCTCAAATCCAATTTCATCAATATTGGCAGAAATGATCTTATCAAATTTATACTCATCCATTTCTATCATAGCGATAGTGAGCGTATCAAGTTGCGTTTCTTTCTCAAAATTAGCCTCAGCCAATTCCTTAACTTTGCTAGATATAGTAGCATCATCCATAGATGCGATCTTAGAGATGCGCATACCATTTTTTTTGAGCAAAGCTACATTGAGTAACAAGCGTAAATCATCATCCATATAGTAACGGATATTGGTATCTGTACGTTTAGGTTGTAAAAGTCCGTACCTTTGTTCCCATATACGTATAGTATGGGCTTTAATACCCGAAAGTTTTTCCAAGTCCTTTATGGAATAAATAGCCAATGATCCAGTTTTGGTGATTATAATATAACTACCTGATTATAAGTAGTTCTTAACGTTTTTATAACGATAGTAATTTCTTAACGTAATATTACTAAAAATGTTTAATAAATGACATTCTCATTCATATATTCAAAAATGAAAGATGTATTAAAACATTTTGAAGCATAACATAAATGATTTTTCAATGGATTAATTATCTTTGGTACTTATACTACTGTATATGTCCTTAATATTTAACAACAAAATCAGAAATAAAGTATTTGAATGAGCTATTTCTTAGGATGCATAACTATGAAAATCTTATAGATTAGCTCCTATGATTTTATTTTCTTATTCAAATAAATAATTATTAAAATAGTTATTCGATATGAAGAATTTTCTACTATTTATTATCATGGTTTGTTCTGTGACAATGCTCACTGCCCAAACTCAAACTTCGGCAACATATACGGCTGCAGATATTCCTACAGCGGCAGGGGCCTTTGACATGACTTGTAATGGTCCTGTCTTTCCCTTAGATATTAATATACCTGCTGGGGATTTTGTCTTCTCCGTTGATGTAGCATATGATATTACAGCACAAGGAGGTGCATGGATGTCAGAACAACGCTCTCAGATTTTTTGCCAAGATACTGGTAATGATGAAGGCGGAGACTTTAATGGAACAGGCGGTAATTCTGCTGGAACAGAATCCTATTCTCGCACAGGATTAATTTTCGCCAACGGCGTTGATGCTGATGGTGTACTTACATTCGAACTTAGGGCATGGAGAACATGGCCTGGTGGTTCTGCTTGTGATATGCAATATCAATTTATTCCTACAGGGACATGGACAGTCGTTGTAAATCACGGTCCTCCACCTACTTGCTTACCTACTTCAGATTTGGCAGTTGCTAATGCAACTGGATCTACTTTGGATGTATCTTGGACAGAAAATGGTACAGCTACCACTTGGGATATAGAAGTAGTACCAGCAGGCACTGCTCCTACTGGCACAGCTACTTACGAGGACGTACCTACTAATCCATTTACTATCTCATCACTTGTAGTGGGAGGTTCTTATGATATATATGTAAGAGCAGATTGTGATTCGGATAATACGAATGCTTCTGTATGGGAGGGTCCTGTATTCTTTTTCAATGATTATTGTACTCCTGGTCCTGTTAGTGTGGATAATAATGGTATGACTAATGTTGCGATGGGTACCATTAATAATGCGACTGGTGCAGGTGATGGTGCAGGTTCATTTTATTCGGATTATACCAGTTTAGTAACAGACGCTCCACAAGGTTTACCTTTAGCTATTGATATTACATACGAAACAGGTTTTACGTATGACACTTGGGCATGGGTAGATTGGAATAATGATTTGGATTTTGGTGATGCTGATGAAGCTAATTATCTTGGAAATTCGGCTAATACTAATCCTACGACATTAAGTGGTTCAATAACTGTTCCATTAACAGCTTCCTTAGGAAACCATAGAATAAGAATCGGTGGTGCTGATTTTGGACTAGGAACGACACCTCCTTCAGATCCTTGTTTTACAGGAAATTTTTCAGAATATGAAGATTACACCTTAAACGTAATTGCTCCACCTAACTGTTTGCCAGTTACAACTGTAGTACTTTCAGGTCTTACAGCTACTTCTGTAGATGTAGCTTGGACAGCAGGTGGTCCAGAAACTGTTTGGGATATAGAAGTAGTAGAAGCAGGAAATGCTCCTACAGGTACACCTACTTATGATGATATAGCAAATCCGTTTACAGTTTCAGGTTTAAATTCTA
>JBNMOV010000365.1:0-5187 GCA_051275765.1 Maribacter sp.
AAGGAAGAAAATGCACAAAATCCTAAGCCAAATGGAAAAGGTAGGGTAAAACAGAAATGAAAATGAGTAGTATAAATAAAATAAATTATGAACAGTTTGCGATGGATTACCTAGAAGGTAATTTGTCTGGCAATTTGCTTCAAGAAATGAACGCTTTTCTTGAGAAAAACCCTGCTATAAAAAAAGAACTGGATGGAATGGAACTATTTTATTTAGAAGCAGACGAAAGTATTGTTTTTGAAGAAAAAGAAACATTGTTGAAACCTGTTTCTACTCGTAAAATATTCTTTTTTCTTTCTATATTTTTAATAGCGAGTTGCTTATTAGTTGGGGTGTTTGTTTCTGTTTTGTTTTTAATGGATAATAATATTGAAAATAAAAATGAAATAGCTATTGAAAAAAATATTATTATTAATAATGAAGAGAATGAAATCGTTAATAACGAAAAAGAAATAATTGAAGAAATTAAAAAAGATAAACCTCTAATTATTGAAAAAATAATTGAAGAAGATGTTTTAAATAAATCATTACCATTTAATCCTTCCATAAAACCTTTAGATAATGAACAGCCTATTGCAAATCATAAAGAAAAAAGTATTCCTGTATATCAAGAAAAACCAATAGAAGAACAACCTAAAAGTATATCACCAATTATTCCTGAAAAAATTGGTAATCAATCTATTGCAAGCAATAGTGAACCAGAAGATAAAACAGAAGAGAATCAAACTATTCGTGAAACAACTATTATAGCAGCCATAGGTTTAGCATCCATTGATGATTCATTTAATCACGATGTCCAGTTGAGTAATACAATGACAGTAGTCGATGAATTTATTGAACCAGAAAAACAATCCAGACTGGCAAGAATAGGATTAATTCCAGGAAATGAAGGAAGAAGAAAAATCAGTTTCAAAACCATAAAAGAAGCATTAATTCCAGAAGGTCTCGCCCTAAGAGAATAACTAAAATATCCTTATATACCTAGCGGTATTCGCTTTACAGACCAACATTAGTAGCAATTGCTTGATTTTCAGAAGCTATGAATTTTTAACAATCCGAAAACCAATTAATTCTCAGTATACATATACTATTTACAGGAATTTTTTGAAAGATTCATTGAACCTTTCCCTATTATTCCTATGCACATATTTAAATCATTTTTAAAATCCAAATACGATGAAAAAGATACTATTAATTATCCCGTTTTTAATTTCCTTGAATATATTATTTGCTCAGAGTGATACGATTGTTCCTCCAATCCCACCTGCTCCTCAATCTATGGACTCTACCAAAGTAAATAACAGGGGTAATAAAAAATTTAATATTGAAATAGGAGATACAGATAACTC
Source organism: Maribacter sp. (assembly GCA_051275765.1). Taxonomy (GTDB): domain Bacteria; phylum Bacteroidota; class Bacteroidia; order Chitinophagales; family Saprospiraceae; genus JAHDCE01. The sequence continues at coordinate 1,350 of JBNMOV010000365.1, forward strand.
CAAAAAAGTAAGAACCAGATGGCTCATGTTAGATTATGGAATGAGTACCTACCTATATGAAGGGAGTATGAATCTTCCTGCATCATTAGATCCTGTGGAACAAACATTATTAGGTTCTAATAACTGGGCATTCCATGTAGTAAAGCAAAGAGTAAGCCTACAGAAAAAAAATAGGGTCAACCTTATTTATGGTTTAACATTGGATTTTAATAAGTATAAATTTAATAACGACTATACCTTACTGTCAGAGCAAAATGAAGTAACGTTTATGGATAATCCAGGAGTGGATTTCAAAAAGAATAGTTTGCACACCACTCATTTGATAGCACCTTTCATGCTAGGGTTTAGGCTAAGGCCTAAGAGAGGAACTAGGTCATTTAACTTAAAAGTAGGTGGATACGGCGGATTTTTACTAGCCAGTAAGACCAAGCAAAAAGTAGGTGGCGAAAAGAAAATCACAATAAGAGATGATTTTAACCTCAATAGAACTCGCTTTGGATTAAGGGCAGAGGCAGGCTATGGATTGATGAATTTCTATGTCAATTATAACTTAAGCCCTTTGTTTAAGGAAAGCGAGCAAGGAGATTTCGATCTCCAAGCCATTAGTTTCGGATTCTCTATCATACCGTTTTAAATAAGAGGATTTTCCTCTAGTTTAAAGCCCTATTACACAAAATGTGTAATAGGGCAACTTATTTTTTGTGTTTTAAACCTTAGCTTCCTATTTTTGTACTCATTAGGGATACTTTAATTCCTTCATCAATTTAAATATAAACTCATGTCATTAAAAATAGGCGATACTGCTCCTGGTTTTACATTAACTAGTGATGAGAAAAAATCAGTTTCTCTTTCTGATTACAAAGGAAAAAACGTAGTAGTTCTTTTCTTTCCATTAGCATTTACAGGAGTATGTACCACGGAATTGTGCAATACTAGAGATGATATTGCATTTTATCAAGGCTTAGATGCTGAGGTATTAGCCATTTCTGTAGATTCTCCATTTGCATTAGAAAAATTCAAAGCTGAGCAATCCTTAAACTTCCCTTTACTATCTGATTTCAATAGCGACGCATCAAAATCATATGATGCTATATATGAAGATTTCGTATTGGGAATGAAAAATGTTTCCAAACGTTCTGCATTCCTAATAGATAAAGAAGGAATAGTACAATATGCAGAAGTTTTGGAGAATGCAGGAGAACTTCCTAACTTTGAAGCATTAAAAGGAACTTTATCTTCCTTAAATTAGTTGTATTAGCAGTTGTCTAGAGCATGTTTAAAGGTTGGAAACGTCCTTTTAACAATCTCCTAGACAAAGTAATTTGATAATAGAATACTAAGTTTTATCTTAATATCTCATTATCTCAAAATTTTAATATCTCTTATGCTTTCCCATACTCAAGAACAAGAAGATGTACTCGTAGCAGAAGAAATTACTACTGGTACTACTGCATTCATTATTGTTTATAATGATGATTTCAATACATTTGATTGGGTAGTGAAGTGTTTCACTGAAATCCTAGAACATACGGAACAACAAGCAGAACAGTTGTCCATATTTATCCATTTCAAAGGAAAAGCTACTGTAAAAACAGGAGCCATAGACGTATTGCAACCTCTAAAGGAAGCACTTACGGACAGAGGCTTATCTGCTGTTATAGAAGAGGAAAAGATAGAATTTTAAATCTATTTCACTAATAATACAAAGACGACCATTAATGCTAGCATTAATGGTCGTCTTTGTATTACCTTTGCTGTCATAGCGTTTTTAAATAAACTCTAAATTCTAAGTACCCAAATCGAATCCTTCCTCTATGCCTATTTTTTGGCTCACAGATGATTTATTGTTTCCTAATCCCCGGTTTACCGGAGAAGAAGGTATCCTCGCTGTAGGAGGAGATCTGAGTATAGAAAGATTACTCGTCGCATACAGAACAGGACTTTTTCCGTGGTTCAATCCTGAAGATCCTATACTCTGGTGGTGTCCCGATCCTAGATATATCGTGAAGCCAAATGAAATAAAGACGAGTAAGAGTATGCGTCCTTATTTCAATCAAAAAAAATATCGAGTTACATTCGATACAGCATTCAGACAGGTGATATCAGCTTGCCAAAAAACTCCTCGAAAAGGACAAACTGGTGATACATGGCTGACAAGTGATATGATGAATGCCTATATTAAATTACATGAACTTGGACTTTGCCATTCTGTAGAAGTATGGAAAGGTGATGATTTGGTTGGAGGATTATATGGTATTTCATTAGGCAAATGTTTCTTTGGAGAGTCCATGTTTTCAAAAGCAAATAATGCTTCTAAATTTGGATTTATTACTATCGCTAAAGAATTAGAAAAACGAGACTTTTGGCTCATTGACTGCCAGCAACCAACAGATCATCTCATCAGTATGGGAGCAAAAGGAATTTCTAGGGATGAATTCTTAGATTTTATGGCAAAAAATGAAAAAGAAACCACAATCAGAGGACCTTGGACGAACTGGTTGGAAGAATAATTCTACTCCTCTTCTAAAGGAACAACGCTACTAGGTCTTCTTTGGAAATATATTGTATCCTGACTCATACTCATATCCCACATTTTTATTTTCCTACTACTGAATGATAATATAAGACTCTTTGTTTGTCGCTCTGAAAAAGTAATAGCAAGCGTATCTCGATTGAAATCATAATGGTAACCAGTACTTAATCCAGGAAAATACATAGAATCCTCTCTCACTATAAATGCTTCTGTATCATAACCTTGCTTGTACCACACGCCTTGGAATGCTCCCTTGCGCTGTCTTTCTCTACACGAAGAAAATAAAAGGATGATAACAAATAGAATAAGGGTAGTTTTTCGCATAATGGTCAATGAGTATTCCCAAAATTAACAAACCTATGCTATTTACTACTATTAGGAGCGAGAAATATTTGCTGTATCAACATTGTTTGAAAACTTCGTTTGCCTAATATTGTTTTTGTATAGTATATTGAAGCATAAGATTAAAGAATTAGTTGTTCTTGACCACTACTTTAGTTACTTTCGACTATTATTTGAATTTGTTCCGAGTTGGAATTGAAAATTGAAAAAGATCTGCACTTTGACAAAGAAGAAAAATTTATACCTTTTTCCTTTCTCTCAATGCAGCTCGTTATATGATCTCTTTTCTCTCAGAAAAGGTCTAAATCTAATATCTAAATAAAATGAAAAAACTCATACTATCAGCAGCTCTTACAGGAGCAGCCACTAACAGAAGCCATTGCGAACACATCCCATACACACCAAAAGAAATCGCAGAAGAAGCTAAAAGAGCAGTAGATGCAGGAGCTAGTATTTGCCATATTCACGCAAGGGAAGATGACGGATTTCCTAGTTGGAGGTTGGAGGTATTCCAAGAAATTCATGAAAGAGTACGAGATCTTTGTCCTAATGTCATCATTAATTATTCTACGGGAGCAATAGGCTTATCTAAGGAAGAACGCCTAGCTCATATCGGCCCCATTAAGCCAGACATGGCAGCTTTCAATATGGGCAGTATGAACTACGCCATCTATTCCAAAAAAGCAAAAAAATTCTATCTCAGTGGCGTTTTCGAAAATTCATTTGATACCATGCAGTATGCTGTCGAGCAAATGAATAAAGTAGGTACAATACCAGAAATGGAATGCTTCGATACTGGACATATCAGAAATGCAGAACCATTAAGACAGATGGGGTTAATTCCTGACAATGCTGTATATAGCTTGGTTATGGGAGTTATGGGAGGCATTCCTGCCACAACAGAAAATCTCATCCATCAAATCAATCAAGTACCAGATGGTGCTAACTGGCAATGTATCGCCA
>JBNMOV010000366.1:0-5185 GCA_051275765.1 Maribacter sp.
CAAGCTTTTGTGGCGTTAAAAACGCTGTACAGCGGTAATTTTTGATTCTTTTCATCTAGGAAAAGAATCAAAAACACTTTTGTTACTAAACCAAAAACACAACGAAATTTTGATTAAAAAGCATAGGATTTTGAGCATCCTACATTTACCTCCTTCGCAAATTCTTATATTCCACCCAAAGAAATTCAGTAAAGGTTGACTCCCCCATTCCTGTCCAATCATAAATATTTACTTTGCTAACGCCATTATCCCACATGCAATAATAAGTAGGTAAACCATTCGCTCCAGAGGAACAAAATGTCTCGCCTAAAGTCATTAAAAAAGCTCCATATAAATCTAGGATTCTGTCCTCATCACTTTTATCAATCATGATCAAGACATTGGATATTTTATCCTCATCATCAAACTGGACTTCAATCGCTTTAATAGGAATTCCTCCTATTTTTTTATATTTCAATTTCACTTCGTATTCCCAAACCTTATATTCATCTGGCGTTTCTTCGTCATCTTCTAGATATCCGCTTTCATCACTTTCTCCTTCCACTCTAAAAAAATAAGCTTCTACCTTTTTCTTTTGGAGTAGCTTTTTGACTTCACTTTTAGGTATTCCTATTTCTAAATTATGGAAACCTATTTTAATATACTGAGAATTAATTGGTTTTCGGATTGTTAAAATTCATAGCTTCTGAAAATCAAGCAATTGATACTAACGTTGGTCTGTAAAGCGAATACCGCTAGGTATATCAGTATGTTCAGATTTAGATATTAAAGTAAAACTAGAATAAATAGAGCAATTAAAGATTTCATTCTTTCTGTTTTAGAGTATGGTTAAATATCGTCTAAAATATTGACATCTGTTTCTATCAGCTCTCCTTTAAAATATCTCTTTGTACTATTAGATAATAATAAATACGCGAAATAAACTCCAGGTATAAAAACGGACGAAGCATTACTAAGTAGTTAGAGAAAAAAGTACATCTAATAAAGAAACTATCCAGGTACCTATATAATTTTTTCCTCATTTAATTAAAATGATTTGAAGAACCATTAATATGAATGGAATTAACATCGTTCCAAATAAATAACCAATTGTAGAAGCAACATTATCTTCTTCGTTCAATCCTAATTTATCTATAAAAGCTTGTTTCACCCCTATCCAGAATGTACCATCTTCAAAAGTATTTGACATTACAAAGCCAACTAATCCTAAAACCAAAATAGAAATTAAAATTCTGAAAACATGAATACCTACAACGACTTTTAAACCCGATAGCATTATTTTTTGAGTAGTCATTTATTTTATTCAATTAGATACAACCTTTCATAAATCCTAACATCACTTTCATCCCTTTCTCAAAATTGGAATTATTATTAATAATAATATCCGCTTCCGATTTATAAGGTAGAATATATTTCTCGAAGGTAGGCATCACGTGATGTTCATATCGATATAGTACATCATCCAATGGATAATTACGTTCTACTCTATCTCTTTTTATTCTTCTGATCACTTTCAAGTTATCCTTGGCGTCCAAGAAAATTTTGAGATCGAATAATTGAAAGATTTCTTGATAATGAAACACAAAAAGTCCTTCTACTATAATTAATGGTGCAGGACGAAAAGTCAATACTTTTGGCTCTGCCAAATCATTATTGAATGTATATTCTTCTCTAGTCACGACTTCTCCAGAAATTAATTTTTCGATATCCCCAAAAAAATCGCCTTTATTAATAGCGGATGGTAAATCAAAATTGATTACACCATTTTTATCAGCTTTTTGCTCTGTTCTAGGTCTATAATAATCATCTTGAGAAACTATACAAAGTTCTTCTTCAGAAAATGCAGCTTTCAATTGGTGTATAAAAGTAGTCTTACCAGACCCACTCCCACCTGTAATTCCTATAATGAATGGTTTATTTTTCATAGCGATTGCAAAGGTAAGTTTTGTTTTCATGGCTACCTAATATTTTAGTATAGAGGAAATATCAATGTTTCGTTTGGTAATTTAACATGAGTTTTTAATAACCTTGGTTATATTTGCAATATGAAAACGATACTAATTAAATCAGCTCAGATCATCAACGAAGGAACTATTGAAACCAAGGATATATTGGTTAAAAATGGTCGTATTGAAAAAATCGCTTCAAGTATTGATGCTACTGCTGATATAGAAATCAATGCAGAAGGAAAATATCTGATGCCAGGCATTATCGATGATCAAGTCCATTTCAGAGAGCCAGGACTGACGCATAAATCGAATTTATATACAGAACCTCGTTCTGCTGTAGCTGGTGGTACAACTTCCTTCATGGAAATGCCCAATACTATTCCTAATGCTTTGACACAGGAAATACTAGAGGATAAGTACCAAATTGCTGCTCAAAAATCATTGGCTAATTATTCCTTTTTTATGGGAGCTAGCAATGATAATGTGGAGGAAGTCCTCAAAACCAATGAGAAAAATGTCTGTGGTGTGAAGATTTTCATGGGATCGAGTACAGGGAATATGTTGGTGGATAATGAAAAGACCTTGGAAAATCTATTTTCTAAAGTTCCTATGTTAATTGCTACGCACTGTGAAGACGAAGCTACTATTCGTAAAAATACAGCATTCTACAAGGAAAAATATGGCGATGATATTCCTATCAATATGCATCCTATTATTAGAGACGTAGATGGTTGTTATATCTCATCTTCCATGGCTGTAGAATTGGCGAAAAAGCATGATACTCGTCTGCATATTCTTCATATCTCTACAAAAAAGGAACTGGATTTATTCAGAAATGATATTCCTTTGACAGAAAAAAGGATCACTGCTGAAGTTTGTGTGCATCATTTATATTTCAATTCAACACATTACGATACACTAGGCACTCAAGTAAAATGTAATCCTGCTGTAAAAAGTATTGAAAATCAATCTGCATTATTACCTGCTTTGTTGGATGATAGATTGGATATCATTGCTACTGATCATGCTCCACATACTTGGGAAGAAAAAAGTAATAACCTTTGGAATGCTCCATCTGGAGTTCCTTTGGTACAGCATTCTTTAAATGTAATGTTGGAATTTTATCAAGAAGGAAAAATATCATTAGAAAAGATCGTCGAAAAAATGTGCCATGCTCCTGCACAGTGTTTCCATGTAAAAAAACGAGGTTATATTCGGGAAGGTTATTGGGCAGATTTAGTACTAGTAGATTTGGAAAGAAAATGGACAGTAGAAAAATCGAATATCCATTACAAATGTAATTGGTCACCATTCGAAGGACATACTTTCAAGGGATTTGTTGAAAAGACTATCGTGAGTGGACATCTAGCTTATGACGATGGAGTTTTCTTTGAAGATAAGAAAGGAGAAAGATTACTTTTTCAGTGACCAGTTAGCAGTGAACAGTTAGCACTTTATTCTAGTTTTAGAAAGATAAATATAGCTTCATCATCCATATTATCTTCCTAAAGCGAGAAGTAACAAAAAACTATTCACTGTTTACTGTTTATTGCTAAGTGTTCACTGCTAATCTAAAATTCTCTAGGTTTCATCGTTTTTTGTAGCAATCAACCTTTATTCTTTATAAATTGTTGGTAGATTAAATTCATAGTATTATGAAGATATTAAAAACGGTAAATAAAGCCAGAAAAATACTGAGACCAATGAGTAATTTGAAAGATTCGCAAAGCAAACATTCTGAAAGCGTCATCCGTAACCATGTACTTTGGTCTATGGGAGCAGGAGCATTTATTCCTGTGCCATTTTTAGATAGTTTAGGTGTAGCAGCGATACAGCTCGATATGGTGCGTCAACTTTCAAGGGTATATAACCTAGATTTTGAAGATACAAAGTACAAGGCGATTGTTTCTTCTATCCTAGGTACATTTCTTGCTCGAGCAGGAGCAAAAAGTCTTATCAAGTTAATTCCAATAGCTGGTAGCTATATAGGTGGTGCTGCAATGGGAATTCTTTCTGGAGCGAGTACTTATACTTTAGGAGAACTGTTCAAAAATCATTTTGAGAATGGTGGAACGATGCTCGATGTGGATATTGATAGAATGAAGCGTCAATTTTCAGAGAAATTCGAAAAGAACAAGGACGTCGTTAAAAAGATAAGGAATGAGCATGAAAAACAACGGGAAGAAGGAAAAAAGAAAAGTGGTTTTTCTACTCCTGTAGTCGATAAAAACGGCGGCGAACCTATCTCTGATGAAACAGATGCAGCGATGAGCATAGCAGATGAACTCAAGAAATTAGCTGAGCTTAAAGATGCTGGCGTCATCTCAGAAACTGAATTCAATCAGTTGAAAAAGAATCTGATTGATAAAATGATGTAGTTAGGAATTAGTTATTAAAAACGATAAAAGGCATTGTGATATTCATGATGCCTTTTATCGTTTTAGAAATTGCTTTTTGAAGGTATATGGCATATCTTAGTTATCCATTTAAGTTACTGATCACATTATGAAAGAAATATACTTACTACTTCCCTTATTATTTTTATTTTCAATCGCAGCAATTTCTCAAGAAGGAGCAGATATACATAATGATCTACCTCTTATAAAAGGAGATGTCCAATTACATTTTCTCACAGGAATTCCATTAGGACAACTCAAAGGCAATATGGATCCAGGTTTTGGTTTTGGGCTGACGATTGTGGCAGGAAAACGAGGATTACCTATCAAGGCTGGAATCAATTTTGGTGCATTATGGCATAATCAAGCTTCATTAGAGATCTATTATTACAATGGTTTTTTCGATGAATTGCATGATATTTCCACTACGAGTTATACTTTCCAAGGAGATCTTGTCATTAGGATAGAACCAGAATTAGATTTCCCTGTCATTCCATATGTAGACGTATTCTTAGGTTTCAATAGATTTGTTACTTGGACTTCCATTAGTGGAGAGGATCAGTATGAGAATGATCGGAGTCTAGATAATTTTGATGAAAGATACAGAGAAAAAGGAGACTGGACTCGTGCTTATGGTGCAGCATTAGGCTGTAAAATAAGGCTTTTCAAACGTCATGGTCCAGAAGATGCTTCTGGACATATACACATCAGAACAGGATATAGAAAAGGTGGTGTAGCGGATTATCTCAGAAAAAAGGAGGATTACGATATTATCAATAGCCCTTTAGATGCTTTTGAAGAAAAAAGTTCTTTAGCAGATATGATTTCGTTACAGATTGG
>JBNMOV010000367.1:0-5176 GCA_051275765.1 Maribacter sp.
TATGCGACTTTATAATTCAAATTGGTGTTATATAAGAGTCTCTCGAATTGTTAATCTGTTTTTTTCTTGGCAAGTTAATGAATACCCTCATCTTCAATTACAAAAATTTTAGAATAATTTAGGAGAGTGTGTAAATTATTGCTTGTATAATTCTCATTTTTTGTATGCTATTTTTTACCAATAAATCGTATCACTTTGCCCGTTCCATTATGGTATTTACCTTCATTTAATTCAATTTCAACTTCTTCGAGTTGAATTATTTCAAAATCTGAAAAATCTCTTTTAATCGTATCTTCTGAAAAGAACATTTCTAGCTTACCTGGACCACCAACCTTAGGGTTTTACTTTCTTAGTTCTAAATGTCCAGTACTAAAACCTTCAAGGATTATGTAGCCAGTAGGCTTTACTAATTTTGCAATTTTCTTGTGATAATCCGATAGGATAGAAGGTGGAAAATGGGCGTAAATAAGAGCCGCACAATCATATTGTTCATCTATGATATCTAAATCAAATAAATTGCCAATCTCATAGTTGATTTTGACCTTCTGCACTTATATCAATTGCGTATTTTAAAAAAAAATAGGAGATGTTCCGTAGGCATAATCCTCACTTGAATAAATAACTGTCCGTTTTGACTTCATATTTTGCACTATGTTGCGTTGGCAAAAACCTTCATTACGCTAAGGCGTAACGCGACTTTACCGCCTTGCCTAGCACAAAAATATCTTATCAATTTCAGACATTTATTTATTCGCCGTCCCTAAGTACACTGTAAACCAATATTTAATCCTAGTTTTTAATTCCAAATAAAAAGATCACAAAAACTCAGCAATCCAAAGTACTCCATTTAAAACAATCCCGTAAAAAAGAAAAATAAAACCAGATAAATCCAAAGTATATCTATAAAGTGCCAATAAATAGTCAATAATTTTAATTTTGATCTTTTTTCTGGATCAGAAAAATAAACGAGTACGCTAACAGGTTCTACCATTCTTTTTTTAGCAGCATTATAAAACAATACCAAAAAAGGTAATCCTGCGAATACGTGAATGAAGTGAAAGGCAGAAATTAATTGAAGGTATGATCTTGCGTTATCAGAGGCACTGAAATAGGCTTCATTACTTGCCATGAGTTGATACGAACCGCCTATCTGCAATAGCATGAACATTAGCGTTAGTAATATAGTACTAATAAGGCTACGTTTATATTTTTTTGTATCATCATCAATATAGGCTTTATTGGCACGATGTATCATATAGCTAGATCCTAGCAGTACGAAAGTATTGAGGATGAAAATAATAGGAAGCTGAATAGCAGCGGTGCCTTGTTCTATTCTTGTGTATAGATATCCAAAGCTTAGGAATAGAAAAAGCATAGTCAGACTCGCCAAAACTAGGGTAATAAGAATCTTAGCAGGCTGAAAAAGTGGTGGATCGTACTCGTAATATTCGCTTTCTTGCTCTTCTTTGTTGATATAATCTTTCATGATGTGACTTTTATTGAATGAAGTTGCAATTTTTCAATCAACTCCAATTATAGCATCAAACAAAATAAGATAAAGCTAGTTGATAATTAGCATCATTTTCTTCTTCTTACCGTTAAATTAATGATAATTATTTTTTGTTTTAGGACGAAAATAAAATGTTAGGCCCTTTTTTATTGTTACAATATTTTGATAAACAGATTGTTGTAGTTAGTGTACTGTTTGTGTAGATCTTATTATACCAATATAGTCTATAGAGAAATAATGAACAAAACCCCGAAATGTTATGTTTTCAATCTACAAAATCTTGTTTAATCTATATTGATATGAAAGTTAAAAAAACTATGCTAAATAATGGCCTAGTATCAGACCAAATCGAAGCTATTGGAGATGCCCATGTAGGGACTTCCATCGATACGCCAATCAAAGAAGGAGCGTTTGACTTATCAGATGATAAGAAAGTAAAACTCATAGAATCCCATTTTCGAGAAATTATGGATATTTTAGGTTTAGACTTGACGGATGATAGTCTGAAAGGGACACCTTATCGAGTGGCGAAAATGTTTGTTAAAGAGATATTCTCAGGTTTGGATCCAGCTAATAAGCCAAGGATAGCCATGTTTGAGAATAAATATAATTATAGCCAGATGTTGGTGGAAAAAGGGATTAATGTCCATTCCACTTGTGAACATCATTTCTTACCTATATATGGTAAGGCACATGTAGCTTATATTTCTAATGGTAATGTAATAGGATTATCTAAGATCAATCGGATTGTAGAGTATTGTTGCAAGCGTCCACAGGTACAGGAGCGATTGACGATACAGATAGCGAATGAACTTAGATTAGCATTGAAAACTGAAGACGTGGCAATATACATAGATGCACAGCATATGTGTGTGCAGTCGAGAGGTGTGGAAGATAGAGGTAGTAGTACTGTCACTTCTGAGTATAGTGGTCAATTTGCAGAGAGTGAAAGTTTGAGGAAAGAATTCCTGGCAGCGATTCATGGAGTAGCTCGCTAGTAATTTTTAAATATAGCAATGATAAAAAATGGGCTTCCCTGAAAGGAAAGCCCATTTTTTATTTGGTGCTTTGAATAAATTTTCTGGATTTACTTTTTAGTAATAACAAAGTCGCCATTAAATACTGCACCTTCTTCAACGGAAAGTAACTTGGCGATTATTTTTCCTTCTGATTTGGAAGAAGAACCAAAAGTAATGGTGCCTTTACTGACTGCTTCACCGATCATACTACCATCTATAGCGATTTCTGCTGCTTCGATTTTACCATTGATCATGCCTTTTTTTCCAATGACCAGTCTTTTTTCGCATTTTACATCACCTATGATAGTTCCATCTATACGTAGGTTTTCAGTAGTGCTGAAATCGCCCTTGATTACAGTACCTACTGCGATAACTGATGTCTTATTGGAGTTCCCTGATTTAGGAGCACTGCTATTAGCGGATTGTGTTTGAGCCATTTGGTATAGTAGTTAGTTTAGATAAATACCTTTTAACAAAATTTGAACCTGTTTTTGTTAAAAGGTATAAAATAACAGACGACTATAAAAGTACATATAATTATGTATACTATGATAATAATTAATCTGTTTTTTATGAAATTCTTAATAGCACTGCAAAAAACACCAGATACCTTTGGGTTTTGCTTTCTATGCTTTACTAGATATTTACTTTTCAGTATTTTGCGAAGCCTTAAATCATAAAGGTCTGCTGTTGTTTGATAAATACGATATATCTTAGCGTTTCAAAAAATAATATTCTACCATGTCAATAATTATTTTAGGAATAGAATCCTCCTGTGATGATACTTCTGCGTCGATCATAAAAGATGGCGTGATACTTAGTAATATAACAGCTAATCAAGACGCACACAAGTTATATGGCGGTGTAGTGCCAGAAATAGCCTCTAGGGCTCATCAGCAGAATATCGTGCCTGTAGTGGATGTAGCGATACAGAAATCGGGTATTAAAAAAGAGGAGATTAGTGCAATCGCATTTACTAGAGGGCCTGGATTGATTGGTTCACTATTGGTGGGCGTGTCTTTTGCTAAGGCATTTGCATTGAGTCTGGATATTCCAATGATAGAAGTTAATCATATGGTGGCACATGTGCTGGCTCATTTTGCAGAAGATCCTAAGCCTCAGTTTCCATTTCTTTGCTTGACTGTTTCTGGAGGTCATACACAGATAGTGAGAATTACAGATTATCTGGAAATGGAAGTTCTAGGAACTACGATAGACGATGCAGCTGGCGAAGCATTCGATAAAACGGGGAAATTATTAGGTTTAGATTATCCAGCGGGACCATTGATTGATAAATTAGCTAAAGAGGGGAATCCTATCTTTAATTTTACTGAACCTAAAATGCCTAATTTAGATTTCAGTTTTAGTGGATTAAAAACATCAATTTATTATTTTTTGAAAAAGCAAATCAAAACGAACCCTAATTTTATAGAAGAGAATCTAACAGATATTTGTGCTTCTGTACAAGCTAGAATTGTTTCTATATTAATGAATAAATTGACGCTTGCTACAGAACAGACAGGCATCAAGGAAATAGCTGTGGCAGGAGGAGTTTCTGCTAATTCTGGTTTAAGGGCTGCATTGAAAGAAGCTGGCGAAGAAAAAGGATGGAATACTTACGTACCTAGAATAGAATTCTGTACGGATAATGCTGCGATGATTGCAGTAACGGGATATTATAAGTTTTTGAAGAAGGAATTTGTAGGACAGGATATTACGCCTATGGCGAGATGGAAAATATGATTTAAAATGAAAGTTTCTAAAACTTTTGAAGTTTTGTTAAATAGGAGTTTTAGACTTATTCAATCAAAACTTCAGAAATCATTGAGATTTCCGAAGTTGTCAAGAAATAAAAATAAACCAGATGTCAAATAATTTAGAAGAAAGCATACTGGATTATTTTCCTGATGAAAATAATGACTTTGAAAAAGCTATCGTATACCTAGTGGACTACCTCATAAATTCCGATACCCCCAAGATTTGTACTTATCCGCTTCTGTATCGTTCCAAAAATACTCATTACGCTAGGGTGTAACTCCGTTTTTTGTGCCTAACAAAAACTAATAATTACGGCAGCTTAATACACTGTAAAGTAAGTTGTTTAATATTTTGATGAGATTATTTTGGAATATGGCGAGGCATTTTTTGACAGCGTAGCCTTAGCTACGGTGGAGAAAAATAACGATGTCCAAATTTCAAAAGAAGCCATCAAAACTTAAGATTACTTACTTTACAGTGTACTTAATATATCTTAACTTATGAGTTAGTACACTAGTGGTATTCGCTTTACAGACCAACGTTAGTAGCAATTGCTTGATTTTCAGAAGCTATGAATTTTTAACAATTCGAAAACCAATTAATTCTCAGTATAGATGAAATACCAGAAGGTTTCCTTCTATTAAAAAGTTCGGTTCTTTGACAAATCTCGTGGAAAGTTGCAGGTGCTCAAACACACTGCAACGGCAATTGCCTGATTTTCAAGCTCCGCCATGTGAGGTGTTTGTTCACCTTACATCTTTTTTCACGACATTTGTCAAAGAACCAAAAGTTCGAACTATTCTAAACAACTCAAATTAGAAATGGAGCAATTAGTATTCCATGATATTACATTTAAATTAGAATTATTTGAGGAAAGAGGGGAGCAAAA
>JBNMOV010000368.1:0-5159 GCA_051275765.1 Maribacter sp.
TTTTCTTTACTATGAGAAAAGTCACAGTGATCCATGAGATCTATTTTTTCTAATAATTCTCCTGTCTGAGCATCTATTTTCATGCTCCAAGCGTGATCGCCCTCTGCCATTTCTAATCCTATGCTCCAAGCTAGAATTAAATCTCTTTTTTCATTTTTCCAATAACATATCCATGTAGGAATGGGAGAGAGTACTTGTTCGTTTTTTTTGTAAAGAATTTGTTGATCGTTTTGTTCTAGAATATTTAATGTTGGACTAGGTTTGTTGAGTAATTTAAAAGCTTTCGCAGTGGCTTCATCAGCTTGTAATCTTTTTTTCTTGGTATTAATTTTTTGAATAGCATCAGGAATGAATCGGCTGGAATGATGAAGTAGTTCGCCATTGGCTAAGACGTGAATATTGAGAATGGTATTATGGATTTCTGTTCCTTGAATGGCTTGATTGAAGTAATAATGAGTCACACCATTTTGCTTAGAAACAGATTTTTGTTTCAATACCATTTCTGATATATCTCTATCTGTTAATTGGTATTCTGTTTGGATTTTTTGGATAATCTCTAAGGATAAACCAGTCGCTTTATAGTTTTGAGCGACTAAACTCAAGCAGATAAAGGAAGATATAGTGATAAGAAACGCTTTGATTTTCATAATGGATGTTTTAGAAGTTATTCTAAGAGATTAGCCAAAAAACCAGTACCTGTAAATATTGTTTTCATGAAGCCATTTTTTTAACTTAACAACGTCTTTGGGAGACGAAACAGAAATGATGACTTGTGCATTTTTATGATGTAATATAGTATCGAAATGCTCCATTCTTACATCATAAATATCTTTGCCTATCTTACGTTCATTATCACAAATCCAATGAAAAGTAATATTTTTCTCAATGATTTTCTTAGCAATATTCTTTCCTTTTTTTCCTGCTCCCCAAAGAAAAAATGACTGCTCTTTTTTGTAATCAATTTCAAAAAAATACTTGATTTTTAAATCAACAAAACGATTGTCTAAATAATTAGGATCATTCCTAGATGTACGCAGAGGATAATCTCTCCAATAATGTAACGTTTTTTGGACAGGAATAATATTCAATCTATGTTGATACATTCTAAAACACAAATCATAATCTTCTGGATAAATATCACTTAAGAATGCACCACATTTTTCTAAATCATCTTTCCAAACCATCCAACAAGGAGAAGGAATAACACATTCTTTATAAATCTCTTTGAAGTTATTTTTGTTTTTCGTGAGTTCATTTAACCAATCTGCATAACGAGAATAGCCCTGTCCTAATTCATCATCAGAAAAATATTCTACCAGGCCTACTGTCAGATGATTTATACCATTCTCTTTCAATGCTGTTGACATTAATTTCAATTTATCAGCAGTCATTAAATCATCAGAATCCATACGAGTGATCAGTGTTCCATTAGCATTTTTGTAAGCGGTACGTAAAGCATGAATGATTCCTTTTCCTTCGTTCTTTAATGCTTTTATTCTAGTATCTTTGCTAGCATAAGATTGAAGGATTTGGAAACTATCATCATCAGAGCCATCGTCCACTGCGAGTAATTCCCAATGGATATAGGTCTGTTTTAGGATCGAATCTAAGCAGTCATGTAAATACGCAGAAGTATTTTTTACTGGCATCAATATGGAAATCACTTCTTTCATTTTGGGGAAAATACTAACTTGCTACTATACTTTGTTCATAAAACTTGTAGAATAGTTAAAATTGTCTCATTTTAAGCATGAATAGCCTACACGATTTTCGTTTATATTACAATCATACCATTCATCCAGAGTTGATGCGTTTGGAGCGGAAACGAGTTCGTTTGTTGTGGCTTTTATTTCTATCTATATTTTTATTTATAGGGATTGTCATCTTAGAGTTATATATCAATGTCTTTTTGATAACCATGTTTTTAATGATTCCTGTAACGATTTACATTACATTTTTGATTTATCAGATTAGGCAATTTATCACTCAGTTCAAACCCCGTATTGTCAATCTTATTTTAGAATTTATAGAAGTAAGTGACTTTGAATATCATGCTAAGAAAAGTTTTCCTAAAAAGGATTTTTTAGCAAGTAGGATATTTTCCAGTTCTGCTCCATCTTATGAGGGCGAAGATTATATAAAAGGACGCCTGAGGGATGTGGAATTTGAAATGGGAGAGTTGTATGTCAAGGAATTTTCAAAGGTAAGAAGTCGACTCAATTATGTATTTAGAGGGATAATGTTGAAAGCAACGTTTGAAAACAGACTCAAGGGAAGGATATACATTTTGCCAGAAGAATTCGAACAATACCTCACTCGTTCAATCAAACACTTTACTAGAGAAGGTGCTCATCCTGTTGAATTAGGCTTAGAGGAATTCGAGGAAGTATTTATGGTTTATGCGACTCCAAAAGCCCCTGTTCATCAACTTCTTTCTCCTGAAGTACAACAAATGCTTTTGGACTCTAGAAGGGAGGTAGGCAAGGAGATCTATATTTCCTGTATAGATAGTGATATTTATATTGCTGTTACAGAAGATAAGGATATTTTAGAACCTTATATTTTTCAATCAAACGTTAGTTTCGAACTAGTGAGGGAATTCTATGAAGATTTGAGATTACTACTTTCTATCATAGAGGATTTCGATGAACATCATTAAAAAAGCCTATTAACTCATGGAGCTAATAGGCTTTTATATATTTTTGAAAGAATGAAGTATTTATTTACCAAACAACTTTCCTAACATTCCCATAGCATCATCTAGTCCACTACCGTCACCATCAAAATCCAACATCTTTAACATATCGCCGATTCCAGCACCGCTTTTTTTGCTTTGTACTTCTTCTTTGCGAATTTGTTGACCTTGATTAGTCAATAAACCCATCAAATCTGTGATTTGGAATCCACTCTGTTGCTTTTGCTTACCTAACGTAGCCATGATAATAGGAGCCAATTTAGTCATCAAGCCCATCGTTCCTTCAGAACTCAAACCAGATTGTTGACCAATTAGCTTAGAAATAGCTCCTGCCTTATCACCTAAAAGATGACCAATGATTCCTAAACCATTAGCTGAACGCTCATTTACTGGATCAGGCTTTGCTGGATTAATGAAGTCGCTCAAGTTGTCCAATAGACTACCATCATGATCCTTCTCTAGAGCATTAAATAAATTAGCAGCACTTTTTTCATCTTTAGCAGCATTTTTAGACATTGCTCCGACTAGTGCGTTAAGAATGCCATTAGAGGCAGTAGTCGCTTGCTCACGGTTACCTCCTACTTGCTTTGCAAGTTGGTCCATAACAGTTTCAGTCAGTTGGCTTTGGATGATTTTCATTAAATCCATGATATTAAAAATTGTATTGATTTGCTATTTAGACGTGAGATTTCCTTTAAAGTCATCATTTTTCATGTAAAAAAGAAAAAAGAAGGAAAGTAGTTGTTGTAAACAACTATAAATTAGATACATCTAATGATGATTAAAGTTTAATTTGTAGAATTAAAAAATAAAATAGCTTGTATTATTTACCTTTGCAGAGTTCTTCATAATGAAAATATACCTAGCGGTATTTGCTTTACAGATTACTACTAGTAGCAATTGCTTAGTTTTCAGTAACTATGAATTTTTAACAATCAAGAAACCAATTAATTCCTAGTATAAATGAGCCAAGAAAAAGGAAATTTACTAAGATTACATGCAGAACACGCATACGCCCACGAGCTTATCGCACTTGCCAAAGTAGACGATAGAGCCAAGCCTACTGGCTGGAATCTTTCTCCATGGGCAGTAGTGACTTACTTATTGGGAGGGAAGCTAGATAATGGAGTAGAGATAGAGCCTAAGTATTATGGAAGCAGAAGGTTGATGGAAGTTGCTGTAGCTACACTTGCTACGGATAGAGCACTGTTATTAATTGGTATTCCTGGTACAGGAAAAACATGGGTGGCAGAACATTTGGCAGCAGCTATTTCAGGAGATTCTACCTTATTGGTACAAGGTACGGCAGGAATGAGTGAGGATTCGATGAGATATGGCTGGAATTATGCCAAATTGCTTTCAGAAGGACCATCTATGGATGCACTTACCCCGAGTCCTATCATGACAGCGATGAATAATGGAAAAATCGCTCGTATAGAAGAGTTGACTCGTATTCCTTCAGATGTTCAAGATACATTAATTACCCTACTTTCTGAAAAATCACTACCTATTCCAGAACTAGGAACAGAAGTACAAGCGAATAGAGGCTTTAATGTGATTGCTACAGCCAATGACAGAGATAAAGGTGTCAATGATTTATCGAGTGCATTACGTCGTCGTTTTAATACTGTAGTATTGCCACTTCCAGCCACATTAGAAGAAGAAGTAGAAATAGTAAGAACGAGAGTAGCAAAAATAGGACGTAGTTTAGAACTGCCTGTTGATGCTCCACCAATCAAAGAAATCAAACGATTGGTAACAATCTTTAGAGAACTGAGAGAAGGCAAGACAGAAGATGGACGAACCAAAGTAAAATCTCCTTCTTCTACACTCAGTACAGCAGAAGCCATTTCTGTGATCAATTCTGGACAGGCACTCGCAGCACATTTTGGTGATGGATCATTGAAAGCACATGATTTGGCAGCAGGAATTACAGGAGCTATTATCAAAGATCCTGTTCAGGATAAGAATATTTGGGATGAATATCTAGAAACTGTAGTGAGGGAAAGGAAAGACTGGAAGGATTTATATCGCTCATGCAAGGAAATGCTGTAGATGAAATACGAGTGGATTTTTTTCGATTTAGATAATACATTAATGGATTTTAAGAATGCAGCAAGAAAGGCATTCTCTTCTTCTTTTGTCGATTTTGGATTGATAGAAAAGCAAGGGCATCATGATATTTATGATGATGCGAATTCTGCTGTATGGAAATCTTTTGAAAATGGTAAGATAGACGCACTGCGTCTTAGGACAAAGCGGTTTGATGACTTTTTTATGATGGCTAATATCAGAGGAGTCGATAGTTGGGAATTCAATAAGATATATTTGGAATACTTAATAGAATATTCCACGATGTTAGAAGGTTCGATAGAGTTACTGGAGTCATTGAAAAATAAGGTGAAATTAGCTATTATTACCAATGGCTTGAAAGAAGCTCAACGCCCAAGAATTAAGAAATTAG
>JBNMOV010000369.1:0-5152 GCA_051275765.1 Maribacter sp.
CAATTAATTCTCATTATAGGAGTAGTTTTTTACTTTGGAATAATATGTGAAACGTTGGTGTTTTGATTATCGTTCTGAATATAAAAGCTATAATAGAACCGAATACTGGTCATTGTTCATTGTTCACTGTTTACTGGTCACTGTTTTCATTTAGGAATGGTTTTTGACTTTTCATCATTATTACTAAACAAACCTAATGATGATAAAATTACTTTACTATTCTTTTGCTTTAACACTTATACTCATTTCTTCTTCTTGCCAAAAAGATAATGAAGTCATCAACGCTGGAAATGGACTACCTTTAGTAGGTATAGATTTAGAATTGATGGATGCTTTAGAAGATGTCGGAGGTATTAAAGGTGCTAACCATTTTTTACTGCCAGAAAGCAATGATTTGGACAATATTCCCCAAGATCCCAATAATCCATTATCTAATGTGAAAATAGAATTGGGAAGAAAACTATTTTATGAAACAGGATTAGCTATCAATCCTAATAAACCAGAATCTACAGGAACATATTCATGTGCGAGTTGTCATGTACCAGGTTCTAATTTTCAGCCAGGAATAAGACAGGGGATTTCGGAAGGAGGTGTGGGGTTTGGAATAGTAGGAGAAGCAAGATTACCTAATTATGATTATGAAATATCAGACTTAGATATCCAATCTATCCGAACTCCGACAGTAATGCACGCAGCATATAATCGTACATCTCTTTGGAATGGACAATTTGGTGCTACAGGTTTTAATGAAGGAACAGAAGCTAACTGGACACTCGATACACCAAAAGAAACCAACCTGATGGGCTACGAAGGTACAGAAATCCAAGCGATAGCTGGATTGAAAGTACATCGAATGGGGGTGAATATGAATTTGATCAATAGTACATATTATCGTGATTTATTTGATATGGCATTTGCTGATATTGATGAATCAGAAAGATATACGAGAGAAACAATGGGCTTGGCGATAGCGGCATATGAACGAACGATTATTGCCAATAAAGCTCCATTCCAAAACTGGTTAAAAGGAGAACGAGATGCGATAACAGAGCAGCAAAAACTAGGTGCATTATTGTTTTTTGGTAAAGCAGGTTGTAATGATTGTCATGATGGCCCTGCCTTGAATTCTGAGTCATTTTTTGCATTAGGAATGAATGATTTGAGTGGCGAAGGATTCTATGATTCTTTTAGTGAAACGGACATACTGAATACTGCAAAAGGACGAGGCGGATTTACAGGGAATAGTGAGGAAGATTATCAATTTAAAACTCCTCAAATATATAGCCTTAAAGTGATGAATTTCTTAGGACATGGAGCATCATTTACTAGTGTGAGGGAGGTCGTTGAATATAAAAATGCAGGAATCGCAGAAAATGCAGCAGTTCCAGAAAGCCAGTTGGTAGCAGGATTTCAACCTTTAGAATTGACAGAGGACGAAATAGATCAGTTGACAGATTTTGTAGAAAATGCCCTCAACGATAAGGAAATACAAAGATATGTGCCAGTAACGGTTGCATCAGGGAATTGTTTTCCAAATAATGATAGCCAATCCCAAGTGGATATGGGTTGTGAATAGGAATTAGTTGACTGGTTGATTGAGTTAATTAGACTTGGTCCTTATTTATTAAAAGGGCTTTTAATCTGCGTCAGCCTAAACATGACTACTTCACTATTTATTCGTAATTTTGTTACAATATAAAATAATTAAAAATACTAATTCTCAATCAACTAAATCAACTACTTTTAAACAAGCACTATGAGTAAAATGTGGATGATATTTTACAGCTCTTTGGTTACGCTAGGCGTGATGGCATCCAAAGGTTGTGAATCTAAAACAGGACAAAAACAAGACAAAATTCCAAAAGAAATCCTTGCATCTACTACAGATGATGCACTTCATGCACTGCTTATAGCAGAAAGGAAAAGGATTACCCTATTTTATGCTACCTCGTAGAAGGGATTATGATGCTATTTCATAAGATCCAAAAATCCATTGAATTCCTTCAAAGTCAAAAAAAGGAGTCATGATTTTCTTTGGTAAAGGACAATGCAATAATTGCCACGATGGAACAGCTTTGAATTCAGAAGAATTCTTTGCTTTAGGTGTAGCAGATTTCCAAAAAGGAACAGATGTTATCATCAGCAAAGAAGAAGATTTTCTATCTGCCAAAAAGGGTAGAGGAGTCTTGACTAAAAAGGAAGAAGACCTTTATAAATTTGAAACTCCACAGCTACACAGCATGAAAAAAATGGGCTTTTATGGATATGGTGGTTGATTCACTTCCATTCGTGAAATCATTGAATATAAAACCAATAAAAATCAGAAAATACATCCGTTTCTACGCTCCATCTCGCTACAGAATTTCAGCCATTAAGCTTGACAGATGAAGAAATCGACTTACTCACAGACTCCGTAGAAAACGCCCTTAATGATGACAAAATGGAACGTTTCGCTCCTACATCATTAGCATCTGGTATGTGTTTTCCTAATAATGATCCACAATCGAAAGAAGATATGGGATGTGTGGATAATCCGTAAAAGGATTAAGTTATTAGTAATACTGCTTATTATTTTATAAATAAATTTACGGAAAATTGTTATATTTGTTGAAAATAACACTCCATAAATTTATAACAACATGATGTACCTCAATAGATTACTAGCTACTACTGTATTTAGTTTATTCCTTACTTTTTTCTGTTTTTCTCAAGAGATATACTTGACTTCTCAGGCTCAAGTAGATGCTTTTGATCCTAGTACGACAGTGATTAGTGGCGATCTTAATATTAATGGATCTAATAATAGTAATCCCATTACAAATTTAAATAATTTATCCAATCTGACTACTATTGGTGGATATTTGTTAATACGAGATAATACTCCCTTACCGAATCTAAATGGATTATCCAATCTTATGTCTATTGGTGAATGGATGGATATATCGGATAATGCTGCGTTAATAAATCTAAATGGATTATCCAATCCAATTTCTACTGGTGAATCGATGAGAATCTTTAATAATGCTTCCCTAACGAATCTAGATGGATTATCTGGTCTGACTTCTATTGGCGAAAGTTTGGCTATACAATATAATTCTGCCTTAACGAATTGCTGTGGCATACAAGATTTATTAAATATATCTGAAGCGATTTCTGGTAATATTGCTATTCATTCTGATTCTTCTGGCTGTGATAGTGAAAATGAAATCATCGATGCATATTGTGGATTGATGAGGGGTGTTTTGGTCGCATCTGCTTGTCTATATTCAAACAATGACTCCATTGAAATAAGTATAGATGATTCCGAATCTCCTCCATTCAATTATGAGTGGGAAGAATCAGAAAACGGTATGTCTGGAAATGGAATGAGTACAGATGATACTTTTACTATAGAAAATCTACTTGCTGGAACATACAATATAACAGTGATCAGTCCTTTTCCAGATACTACTATCCCTTCGGGTGGGAAATGCCGGGAGAAAGGAGTAATACAGGAACAGGAGAGTATAGGTATGGGTTCAATGGTAAGGAGGATGACAGGGATTGGGGAATGCAGAATGTGCAGGACTATGGGTTCAGGCTTTATAATCCGAGTATTGGGAAGTTCTTGAGTGTTGATCCGTTAAGTCCAAAATATCCAGAACTTACTCCTTATCAATTTGCTTCTAATACTCCTATACAAGCCATTGACTTAGATGGGTTGGAAGCATATTATGTTCATGGTACATGGTCAAGTCCAGAAACATTTTCTGCTTTTGATTTAGAGAACGATAAAACTATTAAAGAGATTTTTGGAAATGAAACAATAGTGGATAATTTTGAATGGGGAGATGGTGGGAAAAACCTAGATAAATACAGGCAATCTGGTGCAAAAAAATTAGTAGCAGAAATTAAAGCAAGTGTAGAAGATGGAGAACCCATCACAATAGTTGGGCATAGTCATGGAGGAAATGTAAGTATAATAGCAGTTAATTTGATGATGCAAGATGAGTTTTTTGATGATAAAGAAATAAATTTAGTAACGATTAATACACCTGTAAGGGAATATCAGTTAAATGCAGATGCTAAAGGAAGAGTAGATCATTACAATATATATGATACAGGGGATCCAGTACAAAGTGGAGGAGGGAATGATCCTGATAAATTTGTACGTGGTGGAACATATGGAGGATTATTTACTAAGAAACAACGTATAGAAGAAGGAGATCGTGCTGGAAAACTTATGACGGGTGAATTTGGTGACGCAGGTCGAACTTTTGAAGGTGCTATTAATATTAAAACATCTAAAGTTCATTGGAATCCTCTTGGAGGTGCACATAATTCCCATAATCTAATTGATGAATGGAAAGAAGAATTACAAAAGGGCTATAATAAGAAAAACGACATAGGAACTTCTAGTGAGGGTGGTACAACATCACCTCCACCAACTCCTACCCCTTAAAAGAACTATTATGATTTTAATGAAAATGAAATACCTAATGTTAGTTATAATATTTGCAGTATTATATTCTTCTTGCCATTCCGAAGTAAATGTAGATATGTTTAAACAAGATGAAATTGTTTTAAAATCTTCGGAAAATAGCATAATCTATAAGAAGTTTATAGATTATATACTTGGAAATAAGGATCATCATGTTATCTCTTTAGATTCAAGTATTAATGTGTCATATAATATTGAACAAGGAATGGCAGGAACTATGTGTGACCATGAAGTATTTATTAATGATAAAAAGTATATTGCCAGTTTATCAAGAATACGCCCTTTCTTAGTTGATCAGAATTACATATATCATTTGAGTACTAATTATTATGCTAGTGATGAAAATTTAGACAAACTAAAAGTAATTCGCATTACTTATGATAATTTACGTTGAGCGTAACTTGATACCCCGATGTCGTAAGTATTCAATAATAAAAAAGTAGTAGATGTTTTCAGTCTTAGACTGGAAAGGAATACACTCCACAATAAAAGCCACTACAAATTAAAAAATGTAGTGGCTTTTCTTTTTCATTTGACTTTTTTTAGCAGAAGTTCAGAGCTTTTGCTTGTCGTCTGTTCGTTGAATTAGACGCGTTTTAATGGTGTTCGAGAGCTGTTCCATTCAGGGCTTTGCAGCCACTTCTTTCTCACAGCACTCTCACTCGAAGTAGT
>JBNMOV010000370.1:0-5150 GCA_051275765.1 Maribacter sp.
ATAATTGATTAGCAGTTAGTTATGTGTAGTGTTAAATTTTTTTAAATCTATGTTAATCAATGTTACGATTTAGGATCAAGCTGTTAAAACTACGCTTTAACCTTTAATAACGCTTTATTCTAACAAATTAATCCCTTACGCTAAAGCGTAAGGGATTAATTTGTTAGAATAATCTAGATAACTTCTGAATGTGAAATAGAAATAATCCCAGTTGTTTGGGTCAATTATTCTTTTCTTGGAAGTTTAGTGAGAATGTGGCACCACTTTTATTAGAAAAACTGGCTTCCCCACCTAATTGGCGAACCATACTATTAATGAGATAAGCACCTAATGCTCCTTCTTTATCTTTGAGTATTCCATTAGGATAGCCATATCCATTATCCTTAAATGTGAGGCAGTAATTTTCTCTTATTTGGACGAGGCTGATTTCTATTTGTAAAATTTGTCCGCGGATTCTGGCATATTTGAGGCTATTGGTCAGTAACTCTGTAATGATGATTCCTACGGGCATGGAAGTAACCAGATTGAGTTCATAACTATTCAGCTCGAGATTGAAGGAAGGCTTATCCTCTGGGTTAGAAAAATTACTAAAGTGCAGGCATAGGTTTTCTACATAATCCGAGATATTGATCCGCACAGCACCTTCTTTTTGATACAGAATTTCATGTATCGCAGCAATACTATAAATCCGATTAGCCATAGCTGTAAAACTAGCCTTGATGATAGGCTCATCTACCTCATCCATCTGTAATTCTAGTAAACTGATGATGACTTGCAGATTGTTTTTAACTCTATGGTGTACTTCTCCTTGAAGTACGATTTGCTGTTCTAAAGAATTGGATAATTTTACATTGGTTTCTTGAAGTAGATTAGATTGTTCTTGAGTTATCGTATTAGCCTTTTTTAATTGATAATAAAAATAGGCTGATAAAATACCTAGTAAAAGGAAGATGGAAATAATAAGATAAAGTCGTCGCCTATCCTTTTTACTTTGTTGTATTTCTTTTTTCTGTACTGATATAATTTCTGCTTTTTTTCCATCCTTATATTTGGCATCTATTTCTATGATCTTATCATGATTTTGTTGATAAGCATCATCTAATTCCATTTGATAGCCTTTATTCAGATAATGCCATGCAGAATCATGCTGTCCTAATTGATTATAAATCTTAGCTCTATCTCTATATCCATAATGAAGCATCCATTTAGAATCATTGCCCAATGTAATAGCTTTTTCTGCTGCATGCAGAGAGGAATCATTATAAATAAGTGCTTCTTTCAATTTATTTTCACGAAGCAATATGCCAGTGATATTTTCCATTATTGCTCCATATCCATTATAATCTTCTAGTTCATACCATATACTTCCTGCTGCTTTGTAGTGTTTGATAGCTTTGTCATTATTCTTATGAGCATACAGCATTCCCAATAATAAGTTACCTACTGCATATTCTTCCTTTAGATTATAGAGGGGAGCTGTTCGTATAATTTCATTGGCAAAGAACATAGCAGAATCTTGATCACTGAAAACCCGATGATAGGAAGATTTTCTTATACAGTATCTAGTGTATAGAGAATCTACATCATAATTTTCTAGGGCTTTTTCTGCACTTTGGAGATGCTCGTAGCAAGTTTCTTCACGTCCTATTTTTTCGAATAATCTAGCTAGAGAGAGATGTGCATTAGTAAGTACATCTCCTTGTTTTTTGCTATGACTGATTTCAGCCAGATGTATCAGTTTTTTGATGGCGATTTCATCCTGATGATCTTTTTCCAATGCTTCTGCATGACGTAGTTGGATTTGTAAACCTAAGGAAGAATCCAGTTTTCCTTGTTCATTTAAGGAAATCATCAGATTTTCGAGGATGATAATAGCAGAATCATTCTTGAAGGAAAGCATCAAATCCCAGGCACTGGCAAAGTCTTTTTCTATCTGCGAGAGATTAGATATATCTTGTCCATTGGCTATCCCGAAGGTGGAAATGAAGATTAATATGTATAGCCAATGTTTGAGCATTTATTTTTAATAATTTTTATTTTGAAAAATACTTGTTCTCCAATACTTTGGAAGTATTCAACCAATCTTTTATCTGATTTCGGATAATTTAAAAACAGAGGTGGGGATGTTTTTATTTTGTAATGTAAGATTAACACTCTCTTTAAAAATAACCAAATTTTAAGTCGATGATGTTCTGAATGGTAGCTCTCGTGTTCTGAACGGTAAGGTGTTTTAGGATTTCTTTGAAAAAACACTGTTTTTGGAAGAAATCGCCACAAAAAAATAAAGGGTTAAATCATCGCATTTAACCCTTTATTTTAGGATACTTAAGATATTAAGATCTAATTCTTTATTTAATAACAAATTTCAGGGGCAATGTACTTTCTCCATCTGCCAAACGAATAATGTAAATTCCTTTATTTAAAGAACCAAGATCAAGTGGAAATATATTTTCTCCTGTATTGGCTATAACAGTTTGCTCAGATAGTGTTTTACCAGATAGATCTAATATGCTTATATCTAATACAGTATTTTTAGGAGTAGAATAAGATAAGTTAACTTTACCATCTAAGGCAGGGTCTGTGATTTCTGTAAAATCCCCATTGGCATCATTTCTATATAACTTAGAAACAATGATGGCATTCTGATTTCTTCCTGTTATCAATACATCAAGATAGTCATCATTGTTAACGTCTGCAAATTCAACTTTGCCTAGATTCACTGCTTCAAAAGGGCTGTCTTCTACTATATCAAAATTTCCATTTCCGTCATTGTCTATATCAGCAAATGTAACGGCACTACGATAAATGCCCTCAAAAGCAGCATCTTCTACTTCTGTGAAGTTTCCATTTCCATCATTTTGATATAATTTTGAATCTCTAGACCATTCGTAATAGTAATAATCAAAGATGGTAGTTCCTATAAGGAATAAATCTGGATCATCATCATTATCTATGTCCGCAAATACTGCATTACTATCTCCTGCAATACCCATAAGTGAGGTACTGGTATTTTCAGTAAAATTTCCATTACCATCATTTATATATAATTTTGAGACAGAAGCAATATCAGTTACGTCAATATCGTAGTATATTGATCCTGTAATTAAAAGGTCTAAATCTCGATCATTATCTACATCAGCAAATTCAGTATTTCCACCCGTAACTGGTTGGAAAGGAACGTCTATATTTTCTGTAAAAGAAACTTGTGAAAAAAGAGCAAATGTCCATAATGAAAAAATAAAAGATAAAAAGGATTTCATAAGATATAAGTTTTAGATGAGTAGTTTACTTTAAAGCCTGTATAATTTGTAGCGATATTTAACTTGCTCTATTACTCATTAATTTGCAAAGGTTCATGTGATTTTATCTTTGACTTAAAGCATTTTATATTCCAAAACCTTAAAATTTCATAAACTTCTTAGTAATAAGTGCTTTTCGACTAGCTTCTTTGTATTTTTGCATTTCTTTAGAAGAATGTAAAAATAAATTGTATTTTTTGAGTAGATTGTTTTTTCTTAATTGAGGCAAAAAAAGTCATCAGAAAAGTAAATTTATTATTTCATTCTTTCTTAAAATTCTGTTGTATAGAACATAGATGAAAGCATATATTACAAGACGGGAAAGGTTCAATGCAGCACATAAGCTGTGGGTAAAGGATTGGTCTGACGAAAAGAATAAATCGGTATTTGGCAAGTGTTCCAATAAGAATTGGCATGGGCACAACTATCATTTATACGTAACCGTCAAAGGTAGTCCTGATCCAGAGACGGGTTTTATTATCAATGTGAAGGAGTTGAGTAACATAATGAAAGAACACGTGGTGGATAAACTCGATCATTCTAACATGAATCTAGATGTAGATTTTATTCCAGAAGGAATGCAGCCTACTACGGAAAATTTGGTCATTCTTATTTGGCAACAAATAGAAGAACATATTAAGACAGCAGGAGCAGAATTACACTGCGTAAAGTTGTACGAAACAGAAAATATTTACGCCGAATACTTTGGTGAATAAGCAAGTATTATGAAAAAAGCATACGTTTTTCCTGGTCAGGGATCGCAGTTTGAAGGAATGGGAAAGGATTTATATGAATCTAGCCCTATAGCTAAATCATATTTTGATAAGGCAGATGAAATACTAGGCTATAGCATTACAAAAGTAATGTTCGAAGGCACAGCTGAAGAGCTGAAAGAAACGAGGATCACTCAGCCAGCCGTTTTTCTATATTCTGTGATCAAGGTATTGATGCTAGGAGAGGAATTTCAGCCAGATATGGTAGCAGGACATTCCTTAGGAGAAATTTCTGCTTTGGTAGCAAATAAGACACTGACTTTTGAAGCTGGTTTGAAACTGGTACAGCAACGTGCAGAAGCTATGCAAAAGGCTTGCGAACTAGAAGAAAGTAGCATGGCAGCTATCGTAGGTTTGGATGACGAGGCTATCGAAAAAATATGCGAAGGGATAGATGATATAGTCGTAGCAGCTAATTATAACTGTCCAGGGCAATTGGTTATTTCTGGTTCTGTATCAGGCGTAACGACTGCTTGCGAACAATTGAAGGAAGCAGGAGCAAAGCGTGCATTGATGTTGCCAGTAAGAGGAGCATTTCATTCCCCTTTGATGAAACCTGCAGAGGATGAATTAAGGGAAGCGATAGAGCAGACTACATTCAATACGCCTGTTTGTCCAGTATATCAGAATGTAACTGCACAGCCAGAATCTGATCCTGAAACGATACAGAAAAATCTAGTGGCACAGTTGACATCACCTGTCAGATGGACACAGACGATGCACAATATGATCGCAGATGGCGTAGAAATTTTCATAGAGTCAGGCGGCAAAGTACTTAGAGGATTCGTTAAGAGAGTAGATAGGAAATTTCCTACAGAAACGTTATAAGGCAAGCAAACCTACTGTTTTACTAAAAAAAGTGGCCATAAAAATTGCTTCTTTTTTAATAAGTACATACTTTGTTTATTAAGATAAATATTGATGTCTAATGCGAACATAGTCAATATGTAATCAATATTATATATTGAAATATACTTGACAAAACTACAAACACTTTACATATGGAGGATAATAAGTGCCGTGTAAATACGGGAAAGATATTATTGGCAGAGCCATTTATGGCAGATGGCAATTTTAA
>JBNMOV010000371.1:0-5141 GCA_051275765.1 Maribacter sp.
CCGTTCTCACATTCAACTCAATCCCATTCTTCTCAAAATCCTCAAACTGACTTTTCCTCGCTTTCAAAGAAATAACATCATCAGAACTCAAGATTTCATAGTCTGATTCAAGAATACTACCTATTTCCGTAATTATCTTATCACTTGCATTCCAATAAGTAATTTCAGGATTAGAAATATCACGTAATAAGCTGTTTTTAAAAACAGCAATATCCTTCTTGAAATAATTGGACATACTCATGACTTCATCTGCTAGAGCGAGTACATCATTGTGTTTTCCACTGCCTAGTAACGAATGCCCACCATAATTCCAAGTCTGTAAAAACCAAGCAGGATAGAAAAATTCTATGCTATCCCTTTCGTAGATAGATAGCCCTAAATCTGTAAATATATCATCTTCTTCGCCCTGTGTTTGTCTAGCTTTGGTGTGTAACTGCCTAAAGTCTTTGAACAGATAATACTGTGTTCCTTCAGCGACCAACTCCACCACATAACCAGGGAAAACATCCTCTATCCAGAAAATATCTGGCATGTTTTCTACCTCAGTTGCAGGTATTTTTTCTTCTAGTGAAGTAATCATTTTATCCCGAATTTCTTCGCCATTATGAAATACCTTAGCAAACTCCTCAGAAGTATTGGCATTAGCATAATTATCTCGATAAGTAGTGATAGAATTCGCTAGTTTACCAAAAAAAGTCTTCATCCTTTTTTGTAATAATATTTCTGATAATTCCTCGCTATCTTCTCCCTCAAAGAGAACACCTCCACCATAAACCCAGCCTGTATCGCCTTCTGTTGTAATGATGGAAACCCAAGGTTCATCATACCATACGCCGCCTAGTTTTATGCGAGTGGAAAAATCTGTCATATCTCCAGCATAAGGCATTTTATTACTTAAAGTCCTAGAACCTATTTCTTTGGAATCTAAGCCAGGTGCATCATGGATACGAAGTTGATCCATGTTGACAATCAAGAGGATCGAATCATCACTGTCTGATTGGAATAAAAAGTTATCAGTCCCATTTTTACATCCTATTCCTAGGAGAATAATGAAGAAAACAAATACAGTAGAAAATCTATTGCCCATTATGAGAAATTACAAAAGGTCAGAGAGTAAGGCTTTGTAGGATGGCTAAATGTAATTGTTTTTTCAGTTATATTAGGTATCTGTTACAGAAGTTTTTAAACAACTTTACAATAAAAAAGCAGCAAACGAAACGCTTGCTGCTTTTAAGAGTGAAAATAATTCAATTTGGTATTACTCTACTACGATCATAAATTTATTCCTTTTGCCATTTTCTACCATGATATATTTACCATGAAGCAATAAATCTGCAGTCATCATAAAATCGTCTTTAGCAATTTTATCCTTATTGATAGCAATCGCATTACTTTTTATCGCACGTCTGGCATCACTTTTTGAAGAAGTAATTTCAGCATGTTCGCATAGGAAATCTATGATATTGACATTACTATTTAATATTTCCTTAGAAATGCTTCTTCTACTAATTTCCTTAGTGATCATTCCTAATGAATCAGCATTTAAAGATAATAATTGCTCTTTAGATGCCTTTTTATTAAATAATAATTCACTGACGTTTTTAGCTGCTTCCAATTCCTCACCAGAGTAAATTCTAGCAACCAATTCTTCTGCCAATAATTGCTTCAAATGATTAGGATTAGACTCCATGTATTCTGCTTCTAATGCCTCTACTTCTTCTTTTGTTTTGAAAGTGAAGTATCTCATGAATTTAGGTAAATCCTTATCATCGCATCTTAGCCAAAATTGGTAAAATTCGTAAGGAGAAGTGAAATTTCTATCTACCCAAAGATTCCCTTTTTCAGATTTTCCAAATTTAGAACCATCCGCTTTTGTCAATAGGGGAGTAGTGATTGCATGTGCTTTAGCTTGCAAATTCCTACGTACAAATTCAGTTCCTGTTATGATGTTCCCCCACTGATCAGAACCACCCATTTGAATAGTACAGTTGTACTTTTGGTATAGGCATTGAAAATCGAAACCCTGTATTAATTGGTAACTAAATTCAGTAAAAGAAAGTCCTTTTTCAACCCTTCTTTTCACAGATTCTTTAGCCATCATATATCCTACAGTGATAGTTTTACCTACATCACGTAAGAAATCCAAGGAATTCATGTTCTTGTAGAAATCATGATTATTTGCAAGAATAGCCTTATTATCACCATTTTCAAAATCGATAAACCCCTTCATCAATTTGACTTGGTAAGCCAAATTATTATCCAGTTCATCGTATGATTTCAATTGTCTTTCAGCATCTTTTCCAGAAGGATCGCCAATACGTCCAGTAGCTCCGCCCATCAGAACGATAGGTTGATGTCCCGCACGTTGAAAAAGAGAAAGCAACATGATTTGCACATAATTTCCTATAGTCAATGAAGGTGCCGTCGGATCAAAACCGATATAGCCCACACATTTACCATCTTTAAGTGCTTCTTCTACGCCTGGCGTCAGGTCATTCAACATCCCTCGCCACTTGAGTTCTTCTAGGAAATCCATGTTATTATGATATTTTGATTTGGTATTGATAACCATCAGGAATGCAAAATAATTCCATCGCCGCAAAAGTAAGTAAAGGTTTTGTAGGTTTGAAATATTCCGCCAGTTTAAAATATCTATCCCAAATGTAGAGACGTAAGATCTTGCGTCTCTCACCACAATTAGCCACTCCAATTTGCAGCATCAAAAAAACCTACAAAGTCCTATTCAATCGGCAGCGTCCTAATCTGTCCATTCGCAGTAATCAAAATATACTCTCTTTTAGTGCCAGCTGCCACAGGAGTAATAACTTTAGCCTTTTCTTCTACTGTTCTCATATCATAAGTCACACTGAGCGTATAAAGCAATTGCATACTAGGATCAAGCTTATCCGCATTTATGATAAAATCATGTGCTTTTGGAAAAACAGGATCATAATAATAAGTTGTTGATTTCTGAACGGTACTTACTTTTGAATTAGGTTTCGCATTTAATGAAGAACTGAAATATGCCTGATAAGAATTATATTGTTCCACAGGATAAAGCATGAGGAAGCCTTCTCCCATCGTTCGTTTTTTAGTATTCAAATCCACACTAAGTACCTCTTTATTGAATAGGATTTTCTTTTTAAGAATAGCGATAGCTTTAGTTCTCATTTCATCCTTGAATTCCTCCAGTTTTTCTGTGTAATGATCCACTTTTACAAGGTCATATACTTCAGCCTTGGCACAGGCAGTAATGATTTTCTCCAAGGCGTCTGCATCTTGGTATCTGATGTGAAGATTCTTTTTCATCTCGAATCCCTTAGGCTTTTCCTTATAGGTTTTCTTACTGAATACCTTTTTTTCTACCTCATATTCATACATTGGTACGAAAGAGATCATGTCCACATAAATATCTGCTTTGATGCTACTTTCAGCTAGATCCTTCTTGATTTGACTGACTTGTTCGTTGATCAATCTATCTGTTTCTTCAGCTGTCGTCCCTACTTGTGTAGTAGCAAAAATAGCGATATAACCATCTGAATCTAAATTATAAATGCCCGCTATTTCTATTGTCAATGAATTAGTAGAAGAGTAAGAAACTGGAGCTTTGGTCGCTTTTATCTGATAGTTAGCATTATTAGAATTATAATTCACATTGCCCTTATCTTTTTTATAATTGATATTTCCCTGAACCTGTGCAGTTATCAATAAAGGAAGCATCAATATTCCTAATACGTAAATAATTAATTTCATTAGTCTGATTTTTTAGATAAAAAAAACGAGCCATTGGAATATACATCCAAACGGCTCATTATAAAGTTAATTATAATATATTCTTAATTGATAATGAATAGTATTACTTAACAATTTATTGTGAGACAAATTTCAATTTGCGTACAGCAATCATTATAAATAATCTACTTATTAGACATTATTTTTATCAATTATTGATTATTCTAAAATAGAACATTTATTTGTAACTAACTGATTTTCAATATTTTTTTAATGAAAAAGCATTTTGGAATAATATCTATTACTGTTTAAATAACTACTTGAATTGAGCTGATCGTTTACTCTCTAAGATGAATTTTGTTTCATTATTGAACTATTTAGATTTATTCCATTTTGTTATCACTTGTTAAAATCTTACAAAGTAAATCTCATTTCATTATCTTTGTATTTCAATATAGAGATCATGAAGAATACAAAATATATTTTAGCGACTATCCTATTGTTTATAATAGCGATCATTTTACCATTTGATGTAGAAGCACAATGTGCGATGTGTAAGGCTACGGCTGAACAGTCAGATCAAGTAGGTTTGAATATGGGTATCCTTTACCTTTTTCTTATGCCATACACGATAGTAGCAACGATCGCTTTTTTCTGGTGGAGAAACCGCAAAAAAGAATCTGAAATCAGTAATTTTGATCCTAAGATGAACTAGGATTTTTTAGGATTTACTATTTTTGAAACGGGATATTCAGCGAAGCGGAGTATCCCGTTTTTAAATAATCTCAAAATCTTAGTATCTCGACATCTCAAAATCTACTTATTGACCATTATTTTTTCCACCATTCTATTCTCTCCATCATCCAGAACTAAGAGATAAGTACCTGCTCCAATTCCCAATAAATCTACTTCCTCCAAAATATCTGTTCCGCTGATTTGATTGGTATATATTCGTTTTCCTGCCATATCGAAGATCTGTACATCCAATTCTAGATGTGTATCTGCCATAATTTCCAAAGCAAATCTTCCATTATTAGGATTTGGTAGGATATTTAATTCAGTCAAATTTTTGATACTAGGAATACTTACACCAAATTCCACTTCTCCTTCAGCAATAGTCGTGCAGCCATTTGCATCCACGACGGTTACATAATAAATGCCTGTATCTATATTGTCGATAGATGATGAATTGGTTCCATTGCTCCATGAATATTGGTAAGGTGCAGTTCCTCCAGTAGTGGAAGCAACAGCCAATCCTGCAGTAGAGATAATTTCTGTTGCTAATAAATTAGGCTCGCCTACAGTTATCGATGTTCCAGCACCACAACCACTTGCATCATAAACAATCAAGGTATAATTACCTCCTTGTAAATTATCCAAATTCGGCGAATCTCCATTGAAATTACTTG
>JBNMOV010000372.1:0-5123 GCA_051275765.1 Maribacter sp.
ATCTCTTTCTATGATGTTGTGAGAAGCTGTGCCATTCGTCGGGTTTTTGATACCATGCCAAGCATTATATCCAAATCCAATATTATTTTTAATAATTACATTTTGAGAAGTATGAGTTACTATAGCAGATCCTGTCCCTCCTTCAAAGGTGTTATTATAGATTTCAATAGTTCCAGCTCTATTGGCAATATAAGGGGATTGGTTATTGAGATAAAGCCCGTTATAGCCAGAACCTAATACTACGTTATTATATATTTTGGTATTCCCAAATGCATTGATTTGCATACCATTGGATTGTACGTTTCCTCCTTCAATCCAATTCCCATAAATAAGAGCTTCCGTTCCATCACCAACAAGCAGGCCTTCATCATGATGACCAATGCCTAAAGTTGCGTAATTCTTGATAACATTATTATAAATCTGTGCATTGTAATGTGCATTCTTTACTTGTATTCCATCCCATCCCACATTTTCAATAATATTATTATAGATAAATAGATTACGGACATGATGCGGATAATTCGTTGCTGAACAGGGGACTCCTGGACTTGCATTAAGCTGAACTCCTTGAGCTCTTCCATATCCTACATACATCCCTTCTCCAGCGACATCATGAATATAATTATCATGTATGGATACATTTTTCATTTCAAAATTACCAGCATCAGTACTACCACCATTATCATTATCCCAACAGATTGGTTGAGATTTTGCCATTATTCCTGCGAATCCTGATTGGGTAGGATGTGTACCATTAGCATAGTCGCCAGCCACTTCAACGTATGCGATTTCAAAATCCGTCGTTTTATTAATCATTTGAATATAGGAATTATAATGGGTAGTTACTTTGAATCCATATTGATGATTTGGATCTCCATTTCCGAGGACTTTGAAATGTTTGGAGTTTTTAAATTTCCATCCATAAGAAGCTACTAATGATCGAATAACTACTTGACCTCCAACATTTTTAATGATTATGGGATTTATTGAATCGCCTATTATATTAATCCATGTTAAAAACCTGTAGGGAACAGAAGCATCTAGACAAACTACATCACCTGCTACTAAAGAGAGTGAGTCGTTGCTTCCTTTATTGCTTAAAGGATGAGCAGCGGCTACTATTGGATCGTGTATGGTAACATTGGGTAGATTACCTACATCTTTTCCGTCAAATTCCCAGTACCAGTCATTAATGGTATAATCACAATCACAATTTGATGGTTGTTGAGCAGAAATATTGCTAACGATTAGCAGGGTAAAAAGAATAAAAAATAAATTTTTCATAAGGTTTTATTTAAGTAAGTTCTTAGATGAATTTCATTTGATTTAATAAAACAAAGGTGTAGATATATAGACTTTCTTCTAAGAGCTATTCTATGAATGGTTGTTTTTGATCCATGAATGGGAAAGGTAATTTTTGGAATTAAAAAATCCCGCTTTCTGAATTTCAGAAAACGGGATTTACAATTCTAATTTTATAATTTAATTTACTGTAGCACTAGCACCACAGCCAGAGTTGGCATTATAACATCTAGATCCAGAGCCACTTGAGTTTGAATCAGACTTATAAGTATAATTAAATGAACAATCTACTTTTGTTGAGCTATTATTATATATGCGAGTTCCATTTCTATATCCTTCTCTATAGATGTAAATATCATTACCTGTTTTATTGATGATTGTTACCAATTGCGTACTTTTTTCGTTTCCCATCTCTTCCATACGTGCTTGGTGCTCCTTCATTTTTTTATATTCTGGAGTGGCTTTGATGGAGTCATTATACATTCTTATTTCTTCATCTCCAGCTTCTCTAGTACGCTTGATTTGAGCAATATCTGCTTTGTCTTTTGAAGTTAAAGGACTTGCTTGTTTTGTCTTCATAGCTGACACATAATCGTTAAATATTTCATCAATATTCAATGAGGAAATATACTTGTAAGCTGGTGTACGACCTGGTCCTTCTAGTTTTGACTTCATTTTATTCAATAAGCCACCTATTTTCTTTTTCTTCTTTCCAGTTTCTTCTTTCTTGCTTGTGTCTGCACGATCTTTAACCATTACATATATGCTAGTAACATTTTCCATTTTTGGAGCATCATTATCTGATATGTTATTTACAACAAATAATAGGTCGTCTATCATCATATAGCCATCGTCTGTGTAAGTATGTTTTATCGACATTACATTAGGATAGCTATCTACTCTGCCATAATCACTTATTTCTGATTCACTAAAACCACCATAATCCTTTGAAACTGGTTCAGCCACAAAACCTACAGGTTGTCCTGTTGGTAATTTTGTAAGGGATAGTTTAACAGCTGGTGAGGTTCTTACAAAACTATATGTTCCATTGCCTTTATCAGATGGAGATACTCCTGTAAAACCTTCATAGATAGCGGTTTCTCCATTACCTTCAATTGCTTGGTAAAAGTTTTTTTGAGCTTGTGTAATCGTCACTGCAAAAAGCATGGTAGCTGCTAATATTATCTTTTTCATTCGTTACTGATTTAAGGGAATAGTCTATGTTTTGCTATTCCTTAGTTATTATTAAATTGATTATTCTTAGGAGGTTAGATGATTATCAAACCTCATACAAACGATAGTTCATAGAGTATGTATTTTGTTACCCTCCAAATACTTTAAGTTTATATTTTTTTTCACGTAACAATAAGAAAGCCCCAATCAAGTAGGTTGAGGCTTTTGAAAATTGTGATCTTTTTACTTTTTGTACAGGAGAATGAAGAATAATTTTGATACCTAATGCTAGTCGATGTTCTTCTAAATCTATAATCTGTAATTCTAATTTATTATTATTTTTCTTGTGAATACTTGACATTCAAAGAATATACCTTTATTTTTGAAAAGTAATAATGAAAAAAATGAAAGGTTTTACTAGAATATCATGTTGCTGTTGTTGTTCATCTTAGATGAAGAGCAATATCTATATGTCCTAGCCAAGACCATATAAAGAGCCTCTTCAATTAACTTGAAGAGGCTCTTTTGTGTTATACAATCATATAAATATCTCGAAATCTATAAAAAAGACATGAATAATTTTAATCACACATATTGCTGTTGCTGCTGTTGCTGTAGAATTCCTAAAGAATTGGACAAGGAGCATCGCTATATGATATAGTGTTAAAAATAAATTATAATAGTTTATTTTTTAAAGCCTTTCCAAATTTTTTGGAAAGGCTTTTCTTATTTCTAAATCTGAATATCTCAATATCTAATATAATGACAGCAACCATTTCAAGAACAGCAAAAATTCGACTAAAAAAAGTTGAGTCACTGATAGGAAAAACCCCTTTATTTTCATTAGATAATATCTATAGAAAAAAAGGCGTGAAAATATATGTCAAATTAGAATGGCAGCAATTAGGCAGTAGCGTAAAAGCTCGTCCTGCATTTAATATCATTAAAAATGCGATACTGAATAATGAGCTGAATAATGATATTACGCTCTTAGATGCGACGAGTGGAAATACAGGAATTGCTTATGCTTCTATTGCTGCTGCTTTAGGAATAAAAGTAAAATTGGCACTACCAGAAAATGCTTCTAAAGAGAGAAAGATTCTACTGAAATCCTTAGGAGCAGAATTGGTTCTGACATCTAAGTTTGAAGGAACAGATGGTGCTCAAATCGTAGCGAAGGAATTGAAAGCAGCTGATCCATCTAGATATTATTATGCGGATCAATATGCTAATGAATATAATTGGAAAGCACATTACGAATATACAGCAGCGGAAATTATTAGCCAGACAGGCGGACGCATTACTCACTTTATTAATGGGTTAGGAACGACAGGTACATTCGTAGGAACTGGACGGAAATTAAAAGAATACAATGCGAATATTCAATTAATTTCCTTACAACCCAATAATCCTATGCATGGATTGGAAGGTTGGAAACATCTGGAAACAGCTAGAGTTCCTCCAATTTATGATGCTAGGATAGCAGACGAAAATAATGAAGTAGATACATTGGAATCCTATGAAATCATTAAAAAAGTAGCCAAAAAAGAAGGTTTAATTATCAGTCCTTCTGCTGCTGCCAATATTTTAGGAGCGATTCATTTAGCAGAAAAAATAGATAGCGGAATTATCGTTACGACGCTTGCAGATGATGCGAGTAAATATTCAGAAGTGATTCAATCCCTTTTTTAAAAAACCTCTAAAATCTAAAAAAATGTCAGAAGTCATATTATCATTAGACGCGATAGAAACCATCATGGAAGAAGGAGAAAAAAACTTTCCTAATGAAGCTTGTGGGTTTTTATACGGTACAGAAAAAAATCAGAGAATTATTAAAAAAGCAATTCCTGTTATAAATTCCAAAGAAGGCGATCAAAAAAGAAGGTTTGCAATTTCAGCATTCGATTATATGAAAGCAGAAAGATATGCTTTGGATAATGATATTCAATTATTAGGGATTTATCATTCTCATCCAGATCATCCAGCCATTGCATCAGAGCATGATTTAAAAGTGGCGATGCCTTATTTTTCTTATGTGATTGTTTCTGTATTAAAAGGAAAAGCAGATAAAGTCATGTCATGGAAGTTGAAGGAAGAGAAAAGGGAATTTCAGGAAGAAAAAGTATTGATTAACGCAACGAATTTAATTTATTAATTACTCGTTATAGAGAAATTAATAAAAAGGTACTGTAGCCAAGTGTCCTAAGGCATCGCATTGTAAACGCGATATTCGAGAGTTCGAATCTCTCCAGTGCCTCAATTTTTAATAATTAAAAAAAATCCATTTAAAATGGCAAAAATCATCATACCATCTCCACTAAGAAAATTTACAGATAATTTATCTACAGTGGAGACTTCTGCAAATACAGTAGAAGCAGCAATCAATGAATTAACGATCAAACATTCCAGTTTAAAAAAACATATTCTAGATACAGAAGGTAAAATCAGATCATTTATCAGAATCTATGTAGGAGAAGATGATATCAATACCTTGAATCAAGGACAAACATCCATAGCACAGGATACCGTTATTAGTATTGTTCCAGCCATCGCAGGCGGTTAAATTATTATCTCAGTATCTTAATATCTAATAATCTAATTATCTTTAAAAAATGGGAAGCATTTTATCATCAGCAGAAATGGCAAGA
>JBNMOV010000373.1:0-5122 GCA_051275765.1 Maribacter sp.
TGGTAAGCTGTTAAAAAATATTTCCATAGCTAGGGTTATGGAAATATTTTTTGCCTTGACATAAAAAATAATAACCTCGTCATTTTACGTATGTTATTAATTGCCTACTACTTTTAATGACAAAGATATTTTAAAAATTAGGCTAGGTTCTCCACTAAAAGAACAAATTATTTTAGATAATTTACCTCCATTTGCGATACAGTTCATTAGATTTGTCAGATAGAAGTTTTCAAACAACTTTATAACTAATTTTTTAAATAAATAATGCCTAGTACTTCAACTTCCCATACCATTCATCCTGTTATCATTATAATAGCTTATAACAGAACCTCATCGCTCCAGCGTTTGCTAGAAATGGTATTTGATGCGGTATATTATACAGAAGTTGATTTGGTCATTTCGATAGATAAGAGTGATAATGAAGAAATCATACCTTTAGCATCAGCCTTTGATTGGCAATATGGCAAAAAGCGAATAATCACTCATCAGAAAAATATGGGCCTAAAGAAGCACGTACTTTCTTGTGGTGATTTGACGGAAAAGTATGGAGCTGTTATTATCTTGGAGGATGATTTATTGGTATCTAAGGATTTTTATCAATATGCCCAAAAGGCAATAAGCTATTATCAAGCTGAATCGAAGGTCGCAGGGATTTCTTTATATAGTCCTCGGATTACAGAAAGTAGCCTTTCTCCATTCGATGCACTTAATAATGGAATGGATACCTATTTTATGAGTTTGCCTGCTTCATGGGGACAGGCAT
The DNA here is from genome assembly GCA_051275765.1 of Maribacter sp. GTDB lineage: Bacteria > Bacteroidota > Bacteroidia > Chitinophagales > Saprospiraceae > JAHDCE01. Next base: position 764 of record JBNMOV010000373.1, read on the forward strand.
GGACAGCTGGACAATGGATGGAGTTCAAGCGTTGGTTAGAAAATTGGGATAATGAATTTAAGCATATTCCTACCTATATACGATATTGGTCTGCTCATTCGTGGAAAAAGATTTTTGTGGAATATTTACTAGAAAAAAATAAGTATTTCGTTTATCCAAGAGATTCATATACCACTAACCCAGGAGAGATAGGCACGAATTATAGTTCTAAAGTAGAGTTTTTTAAAACGCCACTTTCTTTGATGAAAGATAATATTTCCTTTGCTGATGTTGAAAATAAAGCAATGATTTATGATGCTTCATTTGAAATCGATCCAGATATCTTGAAAAGGAATAATTCTAAATTAAGTACATATGATTTTTCAGTAGATTTGCATGGAGGTAAAACTCCAGAAGAAATTTCTACAGAATATGTTTTGACGACTCAAAAATGTACTCGTTCTATTCTTACTTTTTCTAATCAATTATTTCCTTTGGAAACGAATATCATTAATGACGAAAAGGGTAGTGGGATAAGTCTTTGTAAAACAAAAGACATGAAATTTGGTTGTATATATCGACTACAGAATAGACTTAGGCCTTATTATTATACCCGTTCTAAATTGAGGAATAAACTAAATTTGATGTTTTTTCAAAAAAAATGAAACAACTCATATTTTTTAGGGTTTTAAAATATTATTCATTGAAAATTTCAATATTAATCAATACATGAGAATCACAGTTTTTAGAAAGGCACATTTTAATGCAGCACATCGATTATATAATCCTAAATGGACGGATGAAAAGAATGAGGAAGTTTTTGGATTGTGCAGTAATCCCCATTATCATGGACATAATTACGAAATGGAAGTTTCTGTTACAGGAGAAGTTGATCCAGAAACGGGTTATCTTATAGATTTAAAAATATTGAAAGATGTGATTAAAGAACAGGTAGAAAATCGCTTTGATCATAAAAATTTGAATTTACAGACAGAAGAGTTTAAAAACCTCATTCCTACAGCAGAACATATTTGCTATGTCATTTGGAAAATCATTTCTACTCATTTGGATGAACACTTTGAAGTAGGCGTGAGGTTATATGAAACGCCTAGGAATTTTGTGGAATATCCAGCGATTAGATAGCTTCAAAATTAAACTATACTGAGAATTAATTGGTTTTCGGATTGTTAAAAATTCATAGCTTCTGAAAATCAAGCAATTGCTACTAACGTTGGTCTGTAAAGCGAATACTGCTAGGTATAGAAGAGATAATACAAGATCAATATAAGACATTGATTCGTTAAATGGTGGTTTGGTCTTCCCCACAACTTTTATGCCTGTCATTAAGGAATAAAAAAGATTTGAAATAACTTTTAAATCCTTGCTTGCGGTTATTTGCCCCTTATCAACACCTAGTGGACTAACTCATAAATTTCGATACGCCCAAGATTTGTACTTATCAGCTTCTGTGTCGTTCCAAAAATACTCATTACGCTAAGGCGTAACTCCGTTTTTTGTGCCTAACAAAAACTAATAATTACGGCAGCTTAACATACCTTAACTTATGTGTTAGTATATTTAGGTGGTTTTGAATAGTATTAAATATTTTTTCCGATTTAGAATAAAAACTTATGTGCTACTTAATTATCTACCTTGCTTTTTTCAGTCTTTAGTGGAAATAACTCGCTACTTCTCATACATCAAATGATAGATAGATATCCTCTAGAATAGGCATAAAAAAACAGGTAATTCATTTGAATTACCTGTTTTTTTAAATTAGACTAGATTATTGATTACCAACGGTTGTTGTTGTCTCTTTTGTCTCTGTCAAAACGATTTCCACCGCCTCCACCGCCACTGCGGTTGTCAAAACGGTTTCCACCTCCACCACCACTACGGTTGTCATCACGGTTGAATCTCTTACGGAATCCTCCGCCACCACTACCACCACCACCACCGCTGCGGTTGTTGTTATTTTCTCTTGGTTCAGATTTCTTACAAACGATTTCACGTCCGTCTATATCAGAACCATTCAATTCACGGATTGCGTTCCAACCGTCTTCATCTTCTGGCATTTCAATAAAACCGAATCCTTTGGACCTTCCAGTTTCTCTGTCCATAATGATTTTTGCAGAGGAAACTTCGCCATATTGTTCGAATAGCTCTCTAACAGTGTCTACAGATGTACTGTAATCTAATTTTGCAACAAAAATATTCATGATAAAAAATTAAAAATAAAATAATAAAAATTAAAAAAGCGGGTAGTAAATGTAGGACGCATAAAAATTTGTCATTCAAATAATTAACTCAGAAGATAATCGATTACAACACCCATGTACCCACAAGTTATAACTTTTTGACTTATGATGTATAATTACAATGAGTTTATTTCAAACTTTTTATTGAGAAACTGACACCTTTAAAATAACAAAAGCTTCCCAAATTTGGGAAGCCTTTGAATAAAATATGATAAGAAATGATTACTTATTAATAACCAATCTCTTTACAGCTTGTGTGTCGCCTCCTTCAGTAAGAATTCTTACAAAGTAAACGCCAGCAGATAGGTTGTTCACATCCAATTCTATGTTAGATTGAACGATTCCTTCATATCTTTTGCTTGTCATTACCTGTCCTAATGTATTCACGATGTCAAGATTAAAATCTTTAGCATCAGTAAATTCAAGAACTACAGTTACGTGACTACTAGCAGGATTCGGTTGTAGATTGAACGCTGTCAATCCTTTGATATCCTCTATCGCTGTATCGAATGATACTTCGATAGGCTCTCCTGCGATTTCACAACCATTAATATCTGTTACAGTTACTGTATAATCTACTGGTTCTAAACCATATAGATCCTCATAAGTTGCACCATTAGACCATACAAAAGTATATGGAGCAGTTCCTCCTGTTACAGTGGTGTCAATAGATCCCGTATTTAAACCAGTATCAATTACGTCTATAGTTACTACCATAGGAGGGCTATAAGAAAGAGCAACAGTGATTGTACTATCACAACCTACTGCATTCATCATTACCTCAGTACCTGTAGGATTAGCTTCGTTATAAGTGATGCCGTTTACATCTACAGAGTAGCCGTCACCAGAACAACCAGCGTAAGCTATAGAACTTCCAGTAGGGATGCCATCAAATGTAAGATTGATAGTAATGATACTATCGCAACCTGCTTCGTTCATGATAACCTCTACACCAGTAGGATTAGCTTCATCATAAGTATTGCCATTAAAGTCTACAGAGAAACCGTCAGCAGCACAACCAGCATAATCTACGTTACCTGAAGTAGGCGTAAGGAATACAAGATTAACAGTAACAATACTGTCGCATCCATCTACACTTGTTAATGTTTCCATTCCAGTAGGATTGGCTTCATCATAAGTAGTTCCGTTTATATCTACAGCGTATCCATCACCAGAACAACCTTCATAAGATTCTGTACCAGATACAGATGTTACAAATGCAAGGTTAATAGTAATTGTACTATCACAACCTTCTGCATTCATCATTACTTCCATTCCAGTAGGATTGGTTTCATCATAAGTAGTTCCGTTTACTTCTATAGAGAAGCCACTACCAGCACAATTTTCGCTATTAATAGTACTTGTTGTAGCTTCATACCTAGTTACTTCGATACCATTAGATAAGTTGAAACAACCAACAAGGTCAGATACGTTATTACCTACTACCGCACCAGTTAAACCATCTTCATAAGATAAGTGCCAGATAGTACAAACACCAGGACCTGCACCATCCAAATCGAATGGACCAGCATCTCCAGGAAGACCAAGTATTTCTCCATTAGGAGCAGTTATTACGAATTGAGAATTACCACCTACGTTACCCGTTAAAGTTACATTGATAGGATCTCCTATACCATCTACGCATATAGTAGTTGGGTCAGTTGTTTCAATAATACCACCAACTACATTACATCCTAGCAAAGTAGTGAATGCAAAAGGACCAGCACATACTGTAGTTACCATAGGAGTTGCAGCGCCTACATAAATTCCAATAGGGAATGGTGTGGCAGCAGTAGCATTATCTACTTCACCATCTAATGCGTCAGTTCCACTGAAAGACCAGTTAGCTTCTACGAAAGTAGAACCATCTGCTCCAGTCATTGAATTTCTATAAACCCATCTATCTCTATGATTCCAAGTAGTACCTGTACCACCTACATTGATGTCTCCAAATACATCAACTACTTGTCCACTTTTGAATAATTCAACAGCATTATCTCCATTGAGTACTGCATCATTATCAACTAAATCTGGTGCGAAACCAAAGAAAGCAGTAAATTGTGCATCATTTGAAGCAACATAGTAGAACTGTCCAGCAGTAAGAGAAATAGCAGGGAAATCA
>JBNMOV010000374.1:0-5105 GCA_051275765.1 Maribacter sp.
TATCATTCAGAAGGATTATTGACAGCAGCAGTTAGGCGAGAACCATTTGCAGTCTTGTTATTTGATGAAATAGAAAAAGCAGATTCCTCCTTTTATGATTTGTTATTACAAGTATTAGGAGAGGGAAGATTATCTGATAGTCAGGGGAAATTAGCGAATTTCTGTAGTACGATGATCGTCATGACTTCCAATATAGGAGCTGCATCTTTGCAGAGTAATCGAATAGGTTGGGACAAAGGAATTGATACCGCTGATGTGAATGCACATTTTGTTACCTCAGTAGAAAAACACTTTCGTCCAGAGTTGTTTAATAGAATAGATAGAGTAATTCCGTTCAGCCCATTAGGACGAGAAACGATGAGGTTTGTGGTAGAGCGAGAAATGGGTTTGTTCAAGAAGAGAGAAGGGGTCAAGTTCAGGAAAATGACAATGGTCATAGACGATGAAGTATTGGATTATTTGGCAGATAAAGGTTACGATGAAAAATATGGAGCTAGGTTTTTACAGCGTGCAGTAAGAGAAAAATTGGTGGCACCACTATCCAAAAAACTTAATTACCATGATTATAATGATCAATTAGATGTACTCGTATCTGTACATAAACCAGAAGAAGGAGAAGAAAGTATCACTATTCATGTAAAAGCGGATGCTATGCAGCTAGAACTCATGCTAGAGGAGCTTCAGCGAAATAATGCAGCAGATTTGACGGCAGACTTTAGACGTAGTATTTATACGCTGACAGAAGGGAATGTGTATGTCAAATTACTTAGTGAATTGGATATGCTGGAAAGCAAAAAGAGGAAGAAGAAAACTGCTTTTTGGAAAAGTCAGAAAAATGCGGAGGACTATGCTCATTATTTAGGGATTAAAGAAAAAATGGAGCGTACGATAAAGGAAATCGAAGAATATGAAATGGATTTGGCGTTGATGGTGATGGATTTAAAACCATATCAGCCTACTATTTTTGATGAAGTAAAGGCATGGGAAAAGAAGTACGAAAATGTAAAAGTAGAACTTTTCGCTAAACTCCATCCTGAATATAATGAATGCCATATTGCATTGATGGGTGTAAATCCAGAACGATTATTAGAATTTTATTTACCTATTATAGAAGTGAGAGGATTAGAAATCGAAGGAGCGAAAACACTCTGGTTCAAGGAATCTTATTATAATGAAACGGTCATTAAAAAAGAAGAACGAGTAGTAGATGGAAAGAAAGAAATCGTAGAAACGGCAAAACCTAGAAAAGATTATTATAGCAGACCACTAGATTTTAAGGATAAAGAAAGGTTCGAGCCAAAGAAAAAGAACGATATATTTTGTGGCATTACTTTTTTTGTAAAAAGTCCAGCGATATATCTCTATTTCGAACCAGAAAAAGGACGCATAGATTGGAACATCAGTAGTAAAGAACGAAACAATTATTTCGTACAAATAGAAACGAGAGAACCCAATTATCCAATAGACGTCCACAGAAAAGAATTTTTTACCAAAAAGGCACAACGATTTAGAAGAATCATCAGTCCTGATAAATTAAGGGATTATGATTTCAAGATAACAAGAGATATTCCAAAAGGAAATCATCATGAATTTATACAACGATATTTGGATCAGTTATTCAGAAAAAGGCTGGACGAAGAAATATTAGGAGAAGGATGATTTTTTAATGAATAATTAATAATGCTTTTACCACATTTTACGACTAAAAAAGTAGAGCCGCAATATTTTGCGTCTTGCTAAACAAGATCACAACTGAATAATGCCCCTTTCGATTAAACCCACATGAAACAATAAAATAGTATAATCATGACAGAAGAAGAAAAAGCATTATTCAAAGAAAAGTTAGACCAAACGATAATTGATACAAAAAAAACTATCGAACGTTTAATCGTAGAGACACAGCCCATCTCTCCAGAGAATTCTCTGGGGCGGATAACACGTATGGATGCTATTAATAATAAAAGTGTAGCAGAAGCCGCGCTGCGTTTGTCCAAGAGAAAATTAGGGAAGCTTCACTTGTCGATGTCTAAGTTAGAAGATCTTGATTTTGGAAAATGCTCCAAATGTTCATCAGGTATCGCTCTTCCACGACTCATGTTTATGCCAGAAAGTACTTATTGTGTAAGATGTGCCAGTAGAATGTAATCTTAGAGCTAATTTTAAATAAGCTCTTAAAAAATACGATGATAAAATTAATAATTAGATAAAATGTTTTATACCAATTTGCATTTATAAAGTCGCATTGGATTTGGTAATAAATTTGATGAATTGCAAGGCACAAAACGCAGCCATAGCCGGCCATGGCGAGTATTTGTAACGAAGGAAGTCGTTAAATTTATCCAATTATGTGCGACATTTATAATTCAAATTGGTATTATTTCGAAATCGTCCAACATGAAAAACCTATTTCTCCTTTTTTTCTTATTTATTGGCAGTACATCCTTATTTTCTCAAGAAGACTATGACAGGACTTTTGCAGATGGGCTTATCGTAGGAAGTTCTTTTACTTATATTAGATATGGCGACAGTGATATAAAATATAAATATCACGAACTCACCACTAATGTCAACTTAGCTATCCCCATTTATAAAAATATTTACGCAGGATTGAGTTTTCTCAATATTAATACCATCAGCAGTCAGATAGGAGTGAAAAAAACAAGAAATCGCTATTATATGGCAGGAGCTTTCGCTCAATATGACTTTCTCAAAAAGAGAAAAGATAGACTCATAGGGGAAATATCTTACCATTATGGTAACTATTGCCTTTGTGGAAAAGAAGATCCTTACAAATCCTCCAACTTGAGTTATTTTGGCTTTGGGGGCTCTTATGATTGGCATATAATTCAGGGATTATACCTCGATATGGGCTTCAATGTTCATACGATTATCAATAAAAGAGAAAGAAAAGATATATTTGCCCAATATATACTCGGTCTTAATTATCATATTGCTTGGTAACAAGCATCATTTTTAATAAATTTCCGTTATATATTTGTAATCTAAATTGGCCAATCGAAGAAGTTATTTATGTATTTAGTTTGTTATAAATAAGAAAAAACTGAATTGATGAATAAACCTATACTTATTATTCGTGATTATCTGAAACAATGTTTTGTGAAACCATGTTTCAGATAAGGGAGTAGGAAATTAATAAAGTACACAAAAATGGCTAGCTTATTATTTCTTCTGTCAATGCAAGAGATATTTTCAGAGCTCTGGAAATGTTTTTATACAGACAGAAAGAGTAAGAATTAGTTAGATATATCATTATTATTTTCCTATTCTCTAAATATTCTCTAATTTCACAGAGGGAACAGATAAAAAGGACTCATGAAAAAAATCAGGGTAGCGTTTTTTGCAGAAATTTTGATAGAAGACTTCGACGGGGCTTCAAGGACCATGTATCAGATACTTAATAGGATTCCTAGGGACGATTTTGAGTTTATGTTCTTTTGTGGTGTACCACCAGATAAAGAACTGGGATTCGATGTATTTCAGCTTCCTACGATATCTATTCCTTATAATACCAGTTATGAAGCCGCTTTGCCATTTTTGGCGAAAAAGAAGCTTACTCAAAAGCTAGAAGCATTCAATCCTGATGTTATCCATTTTGCCAGCCCTTCTCCTCTAGGGAGTTTTGCGAATAAATATGGAATAGCCAATAATATTCCAGTAGTTTCTATTTACCATACGCATTTTATTTCCTACGTGAAATATTATTTTGACTTTGCCAAATTCACAATTCCTTATTTCCAAAAGAAAGCAAAGGAAATGACTAAGAGATTTTACAAAGATCCACATATTGTATATGTTCCTACCAAAGAAATTATCAAGGATCTCAAGGAAAAGTGCGAATTGGATGGAAGCAATCTCAAACTTTGGCAGAGAGGAATCAACAATAAGTTATTCAATCCTTCTAAGAAGGACAAAGCATATCTTAAGGAGTTAGTTGGGAATGATAAACCTAATATCCTATTTGCAAGCAGACTGGTTTGGGAAAAAAATCTACAATCGCTTATAGATTTTTATAAAAAATGTGAAGCAGAAAAAGCAGAGGTAAATATTATCGTGGCAGGAGATGGTGTAGTGAGAAAAGAACTACAACGAAAAATGCCAAATGCAAAGTTCCTAGGAATGATAGGACATGAAGAATTAGCCAAGGTTTATGCTTCATCTGATATATTCTTTTTTCCTTCCGTTACAGAAACATATGGCAATGTGGTCATCGAAGCGATGGCGTCAGGAATTCCTTGTGTAGTAGCTAATGGAGGAGGACCTAAAAGTTTCATCACTCATGGCGTAAATGGAATGATCTGTGAAGCAGACAATATCTCAGAATTCTGGGATGCCATCCGAGACTTACTGAATGATAAGGAACGTTATCATAAGATGGTACATGACGGATTAGCATTCACAGATTCATTATCTTGGGACAAATTAGCTAATATTTACTTTGAAGATTTGAAGCACCTCGTTAGGAAAGAAGGCAGTTTTGTGAAAATTCCTGTTTATTCTTAAACTTATACATATTTGAATCTACAATTTTTGGCTTAGGCTTAATAAGATATTATGTTTGCATTTATTTACTGATTCGCAATCATAACTCACTGCATGGAAGTTCTCTTTATTTCTCATAAATACCCACCATCTATAGGAGGAATGGAGAAGCAGAGCTATGAATTAGTAAGCTGCACAGAGAAGTATCATAAAGTACATAAAGTACTACTGAATAAGGAAGAAGAAAATATCGTCCACTTTTTCTGGAAATTGAAAAGTAGAGTCAAAAAAATCCTTCAAGAAAATCCAAGTATAGACATCATCCATCTCAATGATGGATTGATGGGCTATTTCTGCTTCTGGCTTCAGGGATATACCAAAATCCCCATCATAGTAACCTTTCATGGTTTGGATATCGTCTTTCCTAATAAATGGTTTCAGAATAGTGTTGTACCTCGTTTTCGAAAATTCGATGCTTTCATCAGTGTAAGTACAGCTACTTATGAAGAATGTATCCAACGAGGTTTTGATGAGAAAAAGATGTACGTTGTTCCTAATGGGGTAGACCACGATCTCATCGATCTAAAGGTAGATGCCAAAAAAAT
>JBNMOV010000375.1:0-5092 GCA_051275765.1 Maribacter sp.
TCCCATTTTAAATCATCTTTTTCAATGGCTCTTTTCCACCGATCTTCCTTGGTTTCCATGCCTACACTCACGATTTCAAAACCACTAGCATCCTTATATTGTTTACCATGAAATTTATCATGTATTTTTATTAAACCAGGATGTGCTGCTCGACAAGTACCACACCAACTTCCCCAAAATTCAAGAAGTACATATTGCCCTTGTAAATCCTTGAGTTTGAAAGTTTCTCCATTAGGTTTTGTTCCTTGGAAATTAGGAGCAACTTGTCCGCCACCATAATCAGGAACATGATACAATTTTTTACCACCAAAATATCCTACTATTAGAAGGATAGGGATAAGTATAGGAATCAGTTTTTTCATTATGTTTTCAATTTATTAGACTAGAATATTCCTGCATATTAATATGGAACAATATAAAGGAATAAATATTTCAATGAAGTTACTACAAATGTCAAACTAAGGACAAGATTAAATTAATGAATAAAATATCAATGTTGGCAAAGAAAAATTTATACATTTAATTACCTTTGCGTCCAATTATTCTCAGAACCTAATAAAAATTAGTTTTTACTTTAATGTGAAATGAATTTTTGTCAAGGATGAAGCTTGTTTTTAAGGAATAGCTGTTAGCTATCTTTGAAAAAATAGCTGAAATAATTGATGAAAAGGCGTTCTCATTATTGGAAATGTTGAATTTTAATAGGTTTTAAAATACAAATGATTCGTAGTTAGGCTAAAGACAAGGCTTTGAGAATCAAGCTTAAGTGTGTTGGAAGTCTGTAAACTCAATCATGAGTATATAAAACTTTCATTCCAATGCCGAAGGATATATCCATTAAATCAGTCCTCATTATAGGAAGTGGACCTATTATTATAGGTCAAGCCTGCGAATTCGATTATTCAGGAACTCAAGCATCAAGAGCGTTAAGGGAAGAAGGAATAGAGGTCACACTCATCAATTCCAACCCTGCTACGATCATGACAGATCCTGTCACAGCGGATAACATTTATCTGTTGCCCTTGACGGTAGAAAGTATCATTCAGATACTTGAAGAAAGACAAATAGATGCCGTACTTCCCACTATGGGAGGACAAACAGCCTTAAATCTAGCCATAGAGGTAGGTGAACATGGCGTTTGGGAAAAATATGGTGTCCGCTTAATCGGAGTAGATCTCGCTGCCATAGAACTAGCAGAAAATAGAGAAGCATTCAAAAAATACGTAGTGGGATTAGGGATGCACGTCGCCCCTTCTAGAATTGCTAATTCTTTCCTAGAAGGAATGGAAGGAGCACAGGAAATAGGATTTCCATTAGTGATCCGCCCATCTTATACACTTGGTGGAACAGGTGGAGGAATTGTAAAGGAAGAAAAGGATTTTTCTGCTGCATTGAGAAGAGGTTTAGAAGCATCTCCTACACATGAAGTATTGGTAGAGCAAGCAGTATTGGGCTGGAAAGAATACGAATTGGAATTACTTCGTGATGCGAATGATAATGTAGTAATTATCTGTACAGTGGAGAATTTGGATCCAATGGGCGTACATACAGGAGACAGTATTACTGTTGCACCTGCCATGACACTTTCTGATACTTGCTACCAACAAATGAGGAACGACGCCATGCTCATGATGCGTTCCTTAGGGAATTTTGCAGGTGGATGTAACGTACAGTTCGCTCAAAATCCAGAAACAGAAGAATTAATAGCGATAGAAATTAATCCTCGAGTAAGTCGTTCTTCTGCATTAGCCAGTAAGGCTACTGGTTATCCTATTGCAAAGATTGCGGCGAAATTATCGATTGGTTATAATTTGGATGAACTCAAAAACCAGATTACAGGAACAACTTCTGCTTATTTCGAGCCTACCTTAGATTATGTGATTGTAAAGATGCCAAGATGGAATTTTGATAAATTCCAGGGAGCGGATCACACTTTAGGATTACAAATGAAATCTGTAGGAGAAGTGATGGCGATAGGAAGAACATTCCTAGAAGCATTGCAAAAAGCCTGTCAGTCCCAAGAGAATAATAGAATGGGACTAGGAGCAGATAAGAAAGAGTGGATTAGAACAGAGGATATTCTGAAACGTCTAGAAACGCCAAGTGATGATAGAATCTATCGTTTGAAAGATGCATTGCGTCTTGGGGTTCCTAAAAGAACGATCCATAAATTGACTAAGATAGATCCTTGGTATATCAAGCAGATTGAGAAATTAGTTTTGATAGAGCAAGACCTCATGCGTTTCAATGTAGCAGAAGATTTGACAGAAGACTTCTTGAGGAAGTTGAAGACGATGGGTTATTCTGATGCACAGATTGCTTGGGTAATGCGTGTAGAGGAAGAACACGTAACTAGGCGTAGAAAAGAATTGGGTATCAAACGAGTCTATAAAATGGTAGATACTTGTGCAGCAGAATTCGAGGCACAAACTCCATATTTCTATTCTACTTTCGACCAAGAAAATGAAAGTATCGTTTCAGATAAGAAGTCGATCATCGTTTTAGGAGCTGGACCAAATCGTATTGGACAGGGAATAGAATTTGATTATTGCTGCGTACATGGATTATTAGCTATAAAGGAAGCTGGTTATGAAGCTATCATGGTCAACTGTAATCCAGAAACAGTTTCTACTGATTTTGATATTGCGGATAAATTATACTTTGAGCCTGTCTTCTGGGAACATATCGAAGAAATCATCGATCATGAGAAACCAGTAGGAGTCATCGTTCAATTAGGTGGACAAACTGCATTGAAATTAGCTGAAAAATTCCATGCGAAAGGTATCAAAATTATTGGTACGAGCTATAAGCACATGGATATAGCTGAAGATAGAGCTGTATTTTCTGACTTGTTGAAAACACTGGATATTCCTTATCCTGAATATGGTTCTGCCAAAGATGCTGACCAAGCATTGGAAGTAGCAAATAGAGTAACTTATCCTGTTTTGGTGCGACCATCCTATGTATTAGGAGGACAGCGAATGAGGATTGTGATCAATAATGATGAATTGGAAGCACAGGTGTTGAGTATCATGAAACACATTCCTGGTAACAAAATTCTGATTGACCAATTCCTAGAACGTGCCAAAGAAGCAGAAATAGATGCCATCTGTGATGGAGATGATGTGCATATCATGGGAATCATGGAACATATCGAACCTGCAGGAATTCACTCAGGAGATAGTGCAGCATTATTGCCAACATATAGTCTTTCTGACCATGTAGTAGATACAATGAAAGAATATACTCGTCGTATCGCTTATGCTTTGCAAATAAAAGGATTGATTAATATCCAGTTTGCTATCAAGGATGAAACAGTATATGTAATCGAGGCAAATCCTCGTGGTTCTAGAACTACGCCTTTCATTGCGAAAGCTTATAATATTCCTTATCTAAATATTGCGACACATGCAATGTTAGGAACTAAGAAAATAAAGGATTTCACGATAGAGAAACATTTGGAAGGCTATGCCATTAAAGTTCCTGTATTTTCCTTCGATAAATTCCCTAATGTAGATAAGCAATTAGGACCAGAAATGAAATCTACAGGAGAATCTATTCGCTTTATTAAAGACTTGACGGATCCATTCTTTAGAGAATTGGATAGAAATAGATATATGTATTTATACAGATAATTAGTTCTCAGACGACAGTTTTAGTTCACAGTTTAGGAAGTTTTAAGCTAGCCAAGAATACATTTTAAATGTATTCTTGGCTAGTTTTATTTATTGAATCCAAGCAGTAATATGATTATCTCTTTCTAAATTAAGAAGGGATACATCCACATTTGGAGAAATTTTTCCTGGGGTTTTGTTTTGGTTGGGAGCCTTTTTTTAGCGATATTTCTGGATGTGATTTCTAATAAAATAGCTGTTTCATTTGGAATAAAAAGTAATATTAATGCTATTCTGTTCTTTTGTATTGGCTTATTATTTTGGACTCAATACAACCAATTTATAAGCATCAGAAAACTCAAACGAGAATTAACGCTTTTCACTAGAGAAAAAGCACTTAAAAACATAAAAGAAGAATGAGGATTCTGTTCATATTGGAACATTATCATCCATATAATAGGTGGAGTAGAAACGTTGTTTATCTCTTTGGCAGAAGCTTTGGTGGGGAAGAATTGCGAGATTGATGTACTTACTTCAAAATATAAAAAGGAACTACCTTCAGAAGAAAATATCAATGGCGTAAAGGTTCATAGAGTTAATTGCTGGAACCGTTTTGGATTTATTTTTTTGAGTATTCCCAAAGCGATAAAATTAGCTTCAAAAGCGAATTTTATCCATGCCTCAACTTACAACGCTTGTTTGCCAGCTTATATCGCAGCTCGATGGACAAAAAAGAAAATATTCATTACTTTTCATGAATTATGAGGCAAATTTTGGTTTGACTTGCCTTATCTTAATCCATTGAAAAGAATCCTATTTTATACTTATGAGCAAATGGTAGCAAGATTATCATTTTCACATTTTATTGCTGTTTCCCAATTTACTTATGATGAATTATTGAGTTTTGGTATAAAGGAACATCAATTGACGATGATTTATAACGGCATTGAATATGATGATTTCAAGGATTATCCTAAAGTGTCGCCAGAAGAATTTACCTTTTGTTTTTTTGGTAGATTAGGCGTATCTAAAGGTTTGGATTTATTGATTCCTGCCTTTGGTTATATTAGTGAAAACATCCATCTGTTCAGTTGAAACTGATTATTCCAAAACACCCAAAAAGCATGTTGAAGACTGTTATGCAACTAGTTGAGAATCATAATAAAAATGAAAACATCAGCATATTGCATGAATTGCCAAAAGAGCAGTTTTTTATGGAAATATCCAGTTCCTCAGCAGTTGCTACTCCTTCGTATAGTGAAGGATTTGGATTTACTGCTGCAGAATCCATTACATTGGCTATGCCAATAATTAGTTCTGGACAAGGTGCTTTGAAGGAAGTGGTTTCAGAAAAATATATAGAAATGGAATCTCTATCTGTATTAGAATTAGGAAAATCGATGAAAAAGGCATTTCTAGGAAAATGGAGTGAAAAACCTATTCGATATTTTAAATTAGAAAATAGGGTACAAAAATAT